>JADYXQ010000294.1 GCA_021772135.1 Candidatus Obscuribacter sp. | reverse complement strand
TTTTGCTAATTTTGCCAGTAAAGCAAAATCTTTTGTCGTGAGCTTACTGCTACCGAGGCTGATGAAAAGTAAATGTCTATCGGTAGGGATTTTTTCTAGCACGGCAGTGATATTTTTCATACCATCGATTTCAAAAGCCTTAAGGCGAGCGAAGATTTTGCTGTTCCTAAAACCATCACCGGAAATTGATGTATGGCCAATATTCAAAACGGAGACACGGGTCATATTATCCAGCCACCTCAAGTCACTATCATCAACCAAGCTCTGACTTAGATCCAGTTGTTTGATGTCGATGAGGCGCAATACGTTAGGGGCTATGCGCGGATTTTTTTCCGCCATTTCTCTAAGTGAAAGATCAATGAAATCGTCAGGCCGAAAGAATTTGATCAAGTCGGGATAAAGTTTTGTGCAGTTGCCGGCGTCGAATTTATTGATCATTCCCGCCGGGATTTTGACCCGTCCTTTCGCCACGGTTTTGATGTATTCCGACGAGCCATTGCGGCGATAAGATACTATTCCCAGATCAATGTCATCGGGAAAATCAAAAATCAAGACCCTTCTGTCCGCTGAAAGATGGCTATATGGAGCCTTTCTTTGCCGCAGAAACTGCTCAATAGTTTTGCGTTGTTGCGGTTTCATCTCGTATGAGTATTCAGAATCGGTTTTGAGAACGTGGTCTTGTTCTGGAGTGATGCTTTGCTCGCCAGTGAAAATCGGTTTTTGTTTGACCATTGATGCGGCAAGGTTGGCCTGGTGCTGCACAT
The DNA here is from genome assembly GCA_021772135.1 of Candidatus Obscuribacter sp. Taxonomy (GTDB): domain Bacteria; phylum Cyanobacteriota; class Vampirovibrionia; order Obscuribacterales; family Obscuribacteraceae. The sequence continues at coordinate 26,705 of JADYXQ010000294.1, read as the reverse complement.
AGAAAGTGTAAGCGCCGGCAGAAATAAGTATTAAAACCGCCAGCAGACCAAGAGGCAGCAAAATATATTTTTTAACGCCGAAGTCTGCTATTTGTTCGTCATCAATTTCAAGCGGCTCTAAATAGTCGGCAGGGTTGCGTTTTCTTGCCGCAGTGATTTTTTTCGGCCGGATTTTGCCTTCGCTTGTGCCGGTCTCCAATTGCTGCAAGTGTTTCTCCACATCGTAAAGCGAAGAGAAGCGCTGTTCTGGTTGTTTTGCTAGAAGCCGTGCCACTACATATTCCAGTTCGTCTGAAAATCTGTCGTTGGGCGCCAGCTGATGAAGAGTCGGTGCCGCTGTCGATTGATGCATGGCCACGGTTTCCATAGCCGTTTTACCCGCTAGAGGCGGCTTGCCGGTGAGCGCTTGAAACATGGTGACACCGAGAGAGTACATGTCGGTACGGTAGTCTAATTGTCGACCAGACGCTTGCTCCGGGCTCATGTAGAGCGGGCTGCCAAAGACCTCGCCCGGTCTGGTTAAGCCCTGCCCAATATTGTTGTCGTAAGATTGCAGTTTGGCTATTCCGAAATCAACTAATTTGACGACAGGAGACGTTCCGTTGCCGTTGCCGTCAGTGAGCATGATATTGGCCGGCTTGACGTCACGGTGCACGATGCCGTGATCGTGAGCGTAACCCAGAGCAGAACATACTTGCCTGAAGATTGGTAGGGCCTCTTGCTCCGATAGTTTGCCTGCTTCGTCCATATAATCGGAAAGCGATTGTCCCGACAACAGGTCCATGGTGTAATAGGGCAGCCCGTCTTCGGTCTGGCTCATGTCGTAGATTTTAACGATATTGTTGTGGCTAAGTCGCGCAATGGCCTGGGCTTCGGTGCGAAATCGTTGCCAGACCTCGCCCGATACCTGTTCGGGGCGCAAGGCTTTGAGTGCCAAGATTTTAGCCATCATCACATGTTCGACTTTGAAAACATGACCCATTCCCCCTTGGCCCAGAAAAGCCAGAATGCGATAAGTGCCACCGATAATGGTGCCAATGGCAAAAGAGCTACCGCTAGGGTTCGGCGTGGTCAATTTGTTAGTTGAAACCTGAGTGGGAAAAATCTTCTATTCCATTATCAAAGACGCCCTATTACCTACTTAAGATATCATTTTCTCCACAGGCTGATTTCAGCGTTTTCTCTGATTAACTTGCGGATTCGCCACAGCATTTGAATGTTAAGCTATTACGATGACAACGGTCACTCAAAAGTATGCTCATGTGCCCGGTGACCTGCTTGGTGGTCTGACTGCCGCCATTGTAGCCCTACCTATCTCCCTTGCCTTTGGCGTTGCCTCAGGACTTGGAGCCGCCGCTGGTTTGTATTCCGCTGTCGCATGTGGAATTTTTGCAGCGCTATTTGGCGGCACCAAAAGCCAAGTCTCTGGACCTACCGGCCCTATGACAGTAGTAGTGGCCGCCATGGTCAGTACCCATTTAGGTCATCCAGAACTTGTATTTGCGGCAATCTTACTGGCTGGAATTTGCCAGGTTGGGCTTGGCCTGCTTAAAGCTGGCCAACTTATCGAGTACATTCCCTACCCGGTCGTTTCCGGCTTCATGACCGGCATTGGTATGATCATTATCATTCTGCAGCTGCGACCGTTGTTTGGTCTGGCCGGTCAAGGCGAGGTACTCGGCACGTTGCAATCTCTGCCAGAAATTTTTAACCAGGGCAATTTTGTCGCGTTCGGCGTCGGTCTGGCTTGCCTTGCCTCCATTTACATTGCTCCAGCAATAAACAAGCGCATACCGGCAGCACTTCTGGCTCTGGTTGTTGGTACTGGTCTAGCCGTCACTCTCGATTTAAAGATTCCCACTATATCTGAGATTCCGGCCGGGTTGCCAATACCTCGAATGGCCTGGTTTTCGCTCGATCAGTGGCATGTTGTGATTACAAATGCTTTCGCTCTGGCCACGCTTGGCTCTATAGATTCGCTTTTGACTTCCGTTGTCGTTGATCGCCTGAGCAAAACCAAACACGACAGCAACAGAGAGCTTATCGGTCAAGGAATTGGTAACTTTGTCTCCGGACTGTTCGGGGGGTTGCCCGGCGCCGGTGCCACCATGCGCAGTGTCGTCAATATAAAGAGCGGGGGCTCTACTCGTCTGTCCGGTTTTACTCACGGTCTCATTTTGTTGGCTGTCTTGCTTGGTCTCGGGCCGTTCGCGCAGAAGATCCCGCTTGCTTGTCTCGCTGCCATTTTGATTAGCGTCGGTATCTCTATAGTCGATTACCGGGCACTGAAGGCTGTTCGCAAAGCACCGAGCGATGACGTGATCGTAATGCTGATAGTGTTACTGCACACAATTTTTGTTGATCTCATTATTGCCGTCATAGCAGGATTGGCAGTTGCAGCCTTACTTTTTGCAAAAAGAATGTCCGACGTGCCGTTGGTTTATGTAGACTCTCTGTCCAACAAGCCGGAAGCCTATCCGGTTGCGCAATCATTACCGGACGATGTCCGAGAGCGAACCTTTGTCTATTCTTTTCACGGTCCATTGTTTTTCGGCGAGGTGAAAAACTTAGAGAAATTATTCGAGCAATCAAGCCAGGCGCAGTTCATTATTTTGCATTTTGCCAACGTGCCTTTTGCTGATCAGTCCGGTGCCTACGCACTTCAAGAAGCCCTTAACGATTGGGCGGCGGCTGACATAAGCGTGTTTGCCGTGAAAATTTGCGAACCAACCAAATCAACCCTGACAAACCTTGGTGTACCAGTTGGCAAGATGTTTGACACGGTTAGCGACGCCGTAGCCGAAATTGCTTTTGGTCGCCTTGATCCTGCTTCAGTTGTTGAGGAACTCCCCTAGACCATGGCGTGTGATTGCCAATCTGGACCAATCAGCACCTCGAGCAGGTGAAGCAGGGTAAAATTAGTCACTTGTTTGTTGAGGCCTGTAAGTGAATTCTGAGCCCCAAGGCGGCTTACTTCAAAATGGATCTTTTATCGGCGGCACTTACCGTGTCTTAGACTTCGTCGGCCAGGGCGGCATGGGTTACGTGTATAAGGTCGAACACTTGATGATGGCTCGTGTCATGGCTCTTAAGCTTCTACGTCCCGAGCAGGTGTCTGAATCAGTCTGGCAGCGCTTTCGCAATGAGGCGCTGGCCATCGCTCGGCTGGAGCATTCTAATATAGTCAAAATCTACGATATGAGTCAGACTGCCGAGGGGCTACCTTACTACACAATGGATTTGCTGGTTGGCCAGTCACTCGACGATTATCTGATTGATAACGACCAATTGCCTGTGGAGCTGGCCCTACCAATCTTCAGGCAGGTTTGCGCCGGCTTAGCTTATGCCCATGATCGCGGCATTGTCCATCGCGATATTAAACCGGGCAACATCATGCTTATCGAAGATCAAAAGAGCAGAGTGCCCCTGGTAAAGATCGTCGACTTCGGTATCGCCAAGTTAAATACGTTCGATGGTGCGATAGGCCAGGGCCTGACTCGACCAGGCGAAATTATGGGAAGCCCGCTTTACATGAGTCCTGAACAATGCTCAGGCATGGCCCTCGATTATCGCAGCGATATGTACTCCGTTGGCGTGACCATGTTTCACGCTCTCACCGGACGGCCGCCTTTGCTGGGAAAAACCGCCATCGAAACAACGGCCATGCATCAGTCGGTGACACCACCAGCGATGTCAGAAAAAGACCCAGAAACCGAATTTCCCCCCGCTCTGGAGAAAATGGTGGCGCGCTTGCTGGCAAAATCGCCAGATCATCGTTTTGACTCCCTGGCTGATGTAGCAAGTGACCTTCTTGCTTTAGAGCGCGCCGACGGCACCGGTCTTGATCGCACAGTGGCGCGGGAGCAGGGGCGCACTTCCGCCAAATCTCATTCGATTTACGAGAAATCAATCACAGGTGTGCAGAATGAAACCAGCGGCCGCACCACGAGCAGTACTGAGCCCCTCTCTTTTATTCGCAATAAAAACATTGTTTTAGTCTCGGTCACTTCAGCTTTACTGGCTACCATCTCGATTTTCGCCCTCTATTTCATTTTGCAGCAGCGCCAGGGAAAAGAAGCGACTGTAGTCTCTGGGACAAGTGCAGTTGTACCCGAGAATACTGCCCTGAATTTTTTGACAGAGATTAGTGGAGATGATAAGAACCTGTCGGTTGAAGAAAAGGAAATAAAGGACTTTCTCAAATCAAATCCACCACCATATTCACACGTTGAAGGGAGCGGGGCGAAAAAGCTCTGGATATTTCAATTTCCTGAACGCTTCTCCCTGGGTGTTTATTTCTTTAATTTTCCCGTATTGCAAGCGCGATATCCTGAAGAGGCAGCCCGGGGTCGGGTGGTAGTGCGTCATGGGGGACAGTTAAAGTTTACTGCTGGCAACTGTGTGGAAAAATTTCCGCAGCTGCTGGCCTTGTTTAAACCGGACGATATTGACTGGCTGGTGATGGATAGCGGTTTTTCCATTTCACCTGCTCTGGCGGAAAACGTTATTCGATTGAAATCGCTGCGCTGCCTCAATCTCAAGACAACACATTTGATCGATGCCGATTTAGTCTGGCTCGATAAACTCGTTAACCTCAATATTCTCAATATTATTGGTGCCGACATTACCAGCGAAGCGCTGGCCAAAAGCGCTGTTTTATCGAGATTAAACACCCTTTCTTTCCTCGGTAAGACTGAAATAACGCCAGTCTTAAACGCTCTAATAAAGGCCGGAAAAATACATGATATCGAGGTCTTGTACCCTGAGATGACCCCGGCCCACGTGCATTTAATTGCCGCCATGAAACAGTTGAAAAAACTGAGTTTGACCAGTGATTCTATTGTCGATCAAGATCTGACGCCACTCTCGCAGCTGACAGAACTTGAGGAACTCAATCTTGAGTCATGTACAAAATTGACGGGCAAAACCCTTGAGCTGCTCCCCAATCTCAAACATTTAAAACTCTTGAAAATGCCTTTCGAGGTGGATGATGCTAAAAGAGAGGCAGCTTTGCGTAAGGCCCTTCCAGGCCTGCAGATAAATTAACAACTTTGCAGCAAATCAGCAGTAGCATCGGCTCAGTCCAGTCCAGTCTCAATGTCAGTTTGGAAGCCGACGGCACACTCACCCTGAACAATAGCGAAGGCAAGGCCACTCTGAAACTGCGGCAAGACGGTAGAATTCAATCAACCGTTTTTGAAACAGAAGGCGTCACCATTGGCCGCAATGCAGACGGTACAGTATGTTTCGCCTGCGGTCTCATTGCGAAAATTCACTGACGGACGCACATCTGAGTTTAGATTTACCGACAGCACCAAGATTGATTTAAATCCGCTTACCAACACCACTACAGAACGCACTGCCGATGGTCGCACCCGCACTTTCACTGCCGATCTAAAAGCCAACACCACTACTGAAAATTCCTTTGACGGTCGCACAATCACCAAATACAAAAGAGACGGCGAAATAACTGCGGTCGAAGTAATTCCTAATCGAGACAACGCTGCTTTTGCCACCATCAAAACCTATCGGCCCGATGGCACTATAACTACGCGCAACACGCTTACAGGCGAAACTACCACTACCAGCAAAGACGGTGAGGTAGTCGTTAATAGGAAAAGCATGCTGCAATAATTTTCTTGCTGTTTAGTATGGCAGCATGAAATCAGTCAGCCCACTATCGAATTTTACTGAAAATAACTGGCTGTTGAATTGCTTCTTAGTAAAGCCCGGGCGTGCAACAAAAAACGGCAGAGTAATGCGGTCTACGCTAGAACATTTTTTTGTCACCAGGCTGGCTTTGTTTTCTTTTGTCAGTTTTACCGGCACGCCGCGCAAATCAGGCAGGCCATAAAGACGTGAAACGATAGCACCGGCCTGCGAAAACACCGGCAATTCGATTGTGGTCAAAAGAGCGACTTGACTTTTTGTTGATGCCTTCTTCGCCTGACCAAAATTAGATTGCCAGTAATCAGTCGTATTGTCATTGACTATAAATTTGTAAGTGCGATAGTTGGCGTTTGGTAAATGTTCTACAGTGGAAGATATCGGTTTGCTTAATTCGGCGTACCAGCCGGCCGAGGCATACATATTTCTAAACTCTTTAATCCAGTCTGTGTATGGCAAAGTGCAATAAAAATGCTTCTTGGGAGACCACATTGTCACTGATTTGTCAGCGGTTTTGTATTGCATTCCATAATCGAGGTTGTTCGGCGCTTCGACTACGATGCCTTCATCGCTGATATAAATTTTCCGCAGGCCGAGCCTCTCGTGCTGCTCAAGCAGATAACCAGTTTTCGCCGCAGCTTCGAGCGGAAAGCTATTCAGACATAAGATGACCGGCAAGAGAATTAAATACCGCAATGAAAAAGACCTTCAGGTGAGTCAAGCAGCGAAGCTAGAATTTTAATTCGCGGCTTAAAGTGTTGGCGATTATATCGCGGCGACAGAAAAGCAACTGTAAAACTGGTCTTTTTGCTATTAGAAAATGAATCGAATTGGCTAGCGCTGGACTTGTTGTGCATAAATTTATTGGACCTAGACTTATCGAAGCAATAAGATACTACCATTTGCTATTTCGATGCTTTTCTTTTAATCAGAGGATACTCCTTGATTGCTTGTGCACCGCCTATGAATTGAAATACTTTGAAGCAAATGTATTTCTTCAAAGTTTGTGGTGGTCAGTCAGCCAATATCTTAAAAGCCCCTGATAGGATAATTTTGAAACAGCTCTGTTTTGTGATTGACATTGCAACAACGGCGAAACTATTTGACGTCTAGACTGGAGAAATCGAGTGCGATACCGAAGAGACTGAATTCGAGGAGATGGAAAGAAAGAACATCCGTTGCTGTCTCTGCAATGCTTTCGATCTATCTTTTATCAAGAAAGTCGGATAGGACTTTCTACAAGAACACAAAAATATGCACATGATCATTATGATTGCTTGTACAGCAATCTGTTGGACTATCACAGGAAAAGCTTTCGTCGTACTCGATCGTCGGCAGAAAGTACCGTCACTCAGCGAAATTTTCTTGGTGGCTATTCCTGCCTGCGCCGTTGCAGCTTCTGCTTACGTCAGCGGGTGGCTTTTTCTCATCTCGGCTGTTTTCAATATATCGATACCGATAACGGTTTTTCTAACAGTTGTACTGTTTTTGGTAATCGGTCTCTTTCTTATCGCTGCATTTCTGCCTGTCTTTTGGCGGACAAAGTAACTTCTATGCCAGCGTGCTTATCGAAGTCTCAAGCTCTCAGGAAAAGAGTCAAGAAAATTAACCCTTCCAAAGGGTTTGGTAAGGAGAAGCACCGGATATGGTGCTTCTCCTCGATTTTTTTGCGGGCGGGAGTGTCCCCCCTTCGAGCAACAGACAATAATGAAACCGTTTAATTCTAATTTTTACTTTTTAGTAATGGACCGGTCTACTGAATAGCTGGAAAAGCAATCTAAATTGTTGAAAATAGCCGCTTCTTACCCGCCGATTCATTTACACCATTAACATTGCTCAAAATTTTCCTACGGTTTCCGTTGAGCCCCCTTTTTGCTATTGTGCTCCGTGTCAATTCCCTTTTTTTGCAGATCAGCTTCTAAGCTCAAATCTGTCCGAGTTGAAACCAGGAATGCCCGCGACCAGGACAACCAACACACTTGCTGTCTTTGCATCAATGCTTGCTCTTGTGGGGGCGCAGAAAGCCTCTGCGCAGAGATCTAGCGTTCAGCAGAAGGGTGACCGTTTTTTGGCGATCGCCATCAATGAAAGCCCCGGTCTCGATTTCTCGAAAGCGTTTCGCATGTCTAAAAGCGCTGGAATTCAGACCGTCGAGCTCGCGCTTCCTTGGGATGAGGTCGAAAGAGCACCAGGTAAATACCGCAACATATTCCCCGGAATTGCAAATTCCTTTTACCCTGCCAACGGAGTTAGGGTCGCACTCGAACTCAATCCTATCGACACAAACAATCTTCGTATGCCGGCAGATCTGCGAGGGAAATCATTCGACGACCCAGATGTTATGAAAAGATATAAAGCAACTCTCAAGTGGGTGTTTGAGCAAATGCCAAACACTAGCTTTTCCAGTCTAGCGATTGGAAATGAAATCGATGCCACCCTTTTAAATCAAAAGGATAAATGGGAGCGATATTCTAGATTCTTCGCCGAAGCAGCTTCATATGCGCGAGAGCTAAGACCGGGTCTCTTTGTCGGGGCCAAAGCAACAGCGAGCGGCTTGCTCGGTGACGCTCGTCAATACGCTCGAAATCTAAATGCACGCACGGACATCGTGATGGTCACCTACTATCCACTGAAGCCGGATTTTACCGTTAGCGAGCCAGCTTCTCTGGAAGAAATGATAGCTGGTCTTACGAACATCTATCCATTGAAGCAAATTTACTTCATGGAATTGGGATATCCGTCAGCATCGGAGAACAATAGCAGCGAAACCAAGCAGGCAGCCTTTGTAAAGCACGCCTTTCAAGTCTGGGACAGGCACTCTTCGCATGTAAGGTTCATTAATTTCGTTTGGCTTTGCGATAGATCGTCGAGCGAGATTAAGCATTATGAAAAATATTACAGGCTGTCAGACAAAAAATTCTTGAGTTATCTTGCTAGCCTCGGCTTATGTAGAGCCGATGGAAGCGTTAAGCCAGCATTCCAAACTCTTGTTACCGAGGCTAAAAGTCGCGGTTGGTGACAACGCAGGTCCTAGCTCTCGGTCCTCCGAACAATTTTGGGACACGCTCCTAGGAAGCGGTCAGTGGATTTGCTACCGGACTACGCTTCTTCGGCTCTAGGGCATTCTGCTTGCTCTCGTAACGCCAGCGCCGCCTGCAGTAACTTGAATTATGGCTTTGTCGGTGCCAACGCAGATATATCGATTAGGAGATTGTCGCTCGTTCCATCGTAGTCGGCAGTTTCACGTACTGGAGTCAGGCCGCTAGACCCCACACTTTTTTATGCTCTCCTGTTAACAACTCGGCAACGAGAAGTCACTAGTCTGCTGTGTAGACAGACTCCGGAGCGTTGCTACCTATGACAAACCACGAACGCCCAGATGAAAAATTTGAAGGGCATAAGCACAAACTAGATCAGTCTTCGGAGCATTTAAGTCGCTTTGCCAACAGCCTATCTTCGGAAAAAAGCAAGAAAGAAGTCACACCTCCCGGGCTGCTCAAGTTAGATTTGGTTGATTCTTCTAAGCGCGATAAGAATTCGGGTGCTACTCGAACAGTCTTCGCAGACGGAAAAGAAGTAACCGAGTATCCGGGCGGTGGCAAGACTTCAAAAACAATAGATAAAGATGGCATCTCCACTCTAGTCGTTGAAAGCACCGGACGACCAGTGCGAGTCGTTCAAATAGAAAAAGACGGATCAGTGAAATCTTATTCTGACGGCAGCGGCAATATTTACACTAGCTCAATGGTGGCCGACGACAAAGATGTCACCAAACAAAAAAGAGCCTGGACAATTTCTACCAAAGAAGGCGAGCAGCATAGCTTTGATGGCACCATTCGCGCTGACAATAGCGGCAACGTCATTATTCGCGACGAGGCCAAGACGGGCGGCGATTACGCAGAGCGCCGACTTAATAACGGTACAATTATTCGCAGCGACAAAGATAATTTGGTGCGCACTCTAGAAACAGCAACTGGTTTAACCATTCAGAGTCAATCTGAGTTCAAAACGCAAACCTTTTATTGCGAAAGCGGACCAGCCCGTGAGCAAACCAAGATCGTAGTTGAAGATAATCAGCCCACTTTGGTGAGCAAGACTTTGACTTATCCAGAAAATGGAGGAAGCATGGTGCTCCAGTACAATAGCGACGGCACTATATCTGGAGCTACTCGGATTGTCGATGGCGTGGCCGAGAATATGACCGGCCTGGTAAGAGAAAGCAATGGCCAGGTCGAAATTACTAACCGCGAAGGTCAGTTCATAATCGCTACCAGCGGCAAGATGATAAAAGTCGACCCGCTAGAAAAGCAGTATGAGCCGGAATTTTTCGGAGAGTCACCTGATCCTGAGGCATCTGCGCTTATACAGGAAGTACCAACTAAAGCAGATCTCGACGCCAACATTAAAGAGGCAGAGAGCTATCAGACCAAGAATTTGTCAGTTATTCCCTACGGCGCTCAGGAAATGCAAAAGTATGCCTGGTTCTACAATAAGGTAAAACCTGGCGCTGATTGGGATTACAAGGTCAACGGCATGCAGTACGAAGACTTCGGCAATTTTAACTACGGGGTTACTGCTGCCGCATCCGGCATACCGCTTGAAGTGGCGCTCAAGGAAGCCGGCCGGGTTCAAACGGTGAGAAAGAAAGAGTGGGGCGAGCCCGGTGACTACATTTCTAAAGCTGGAACAGGCTCTTACGGTGATGACCCGCGCGACCAACTAAAAATTCGCGAAGGTTATGAACGTTACCTGAAACTTAAGGCTGAACGGGAACAGCAAGCCCAGAAAGCAGCCTGATTTTGTCCCCTGCCGTGAGCCTGAGTTAAATTTGCGCGGCACCGCAATTGGTGACAAAGATCTTGAAAAATTGACGACGATGAATGAGCTTGTCCAGCTCAATCTGTATAGGTGCAGCAAGCTTACTTCTGCTTGCTTTGCCAGTTTACGAAAATTTCGCAATTTGCGCGACTTAACTCTGCCGCATCAGCTGGATAATAAGCAAGTCAGGACACGGTTGCAGAAAGACCGACCGGCTTTGCAAAGCATACAGTCAAAAGATTCTAATGTTTACTTTCCGACCCGGTGAGCCGGCTGATTCAGCGCTCTTTCTTTGAGGTAGTGGCGAATGATGTCAGCCTCCAGGTCATAATTGCTATTAAGAGAAGCAGTAATTTGTTGCTGCGCTTCGTCGGCGTAAAAATTCATTTCGCCCAGATGTTTGGGCAGGCCTTCTCTGGCTAAAATCTGCAAGCGGTCTCGTGCGGCATCTATTTCTTGCGCCGTCAGTCCGTCGCGCATCAGTTTTGTTCGACTTTCACTACTGGAGAAGACTTGCAACATTGCCTCTACATCTGCTTGCAGCCGTGGTGATATTTCGCCCAACTTTTTGCCTTCCAGGGCTTTGGCTACTTCCAGGCTGAGACCGAATTGTGAGCCAAAACCCCAGCTTGGTTTGTCTAATAATGTAAAGTCATTTTTGTTGTCGATGGCGATCAGGCTGAATTTCCCTTGAGGCAGCACCTTGCTGCCAGCTTTAGCGTCAGCAATTGTTTGTTGCGAAAACTCGACAGTGTCTACATTTCCTTTAAACATATTGTCGACTGCAGCTCGCGCCGTGAGCTCACGCACTGAAGAATTATTGTTTATCAGTTTGGTAATGCTGCCTGTGGGCAATTCGCTATTTTCGGCACCATAGGCTTCAGTCGCCCACTCTCGCAACTGAGTACCCAACTGTTTGCCACCATTTTTTTGAATCATTACTGTAGACTCGCCCGATCCAGGCAAATTCACTTTTTCACGCAAGACCAGCGGCAGCGACGGCATGTCTACACCTGTAGCCTCTCTTACCGTGCGATTAACGTTGTCTGAGATTTGGGCCCGCTGCATGCGCAAGACCGCGCTCGCATCACCGTTGTAGGGCCTGATGACCACGTCAGTGATAGTGTTTGTGTCTGAGTTTTTAATTTCAGCGAAGAATAAATCTTTGGATTGCTCAAAGTCTTTGGGCAGATTCAGCCTTTCGGTGCGTTGTTGCATGTTTTCAATCTGGCTTAATTCAGCCGACTTAAATTGTTCTACCATGGATAGTTTTGCGGTGGGCTCTAAAGCCGTAGATTTCGATTTTTGCAATTGACTTTCATATTGCAGACCCAGTTTATGAGCGCTACCGAGGGCTGCGCCGACAAAGGCCATCTGGTAGATGCTTGCGCCGGCATCGCTTGCGCTGGGTATATATTCGCCTTTGCGTACTGCTGCTGTCTCTGCGTGCATCAGGCCGGCGGGAATAGCCGACATCACACTGGCGGAAATTGGACTAGAGAGCATGCTCTTGACCCATTGCGGCTTAATCGCCGAGCTTGCACCGATGCGATTAAGTGCGAGACTGGAGGCGGTCAGAGTGGCCATAGTCAGACCGCCTGCCACACCGCTAGATATTCTATCTTCAATAAAGCTGCCACCAGATTTAGTGCTGGGGCGCAAAGTAGAATCATAGAGAAAGCCGGTGGTGAAGGCGAGAGCGCTTTCTTTGGCCAGGGCTGGAGCAAATTCTCCGGCACTACTGAGCATTAATGCCGAACGAGGCATCAATGATTTTTCGGCAAAAACTTTCATGCCACCTGCTCTCACGGCGTTGTGCAAAAGCAGATACGGCACCAGCATACCAACGGCACTACCGAGCATTTGGGCATGTTCATCCAGACTGCTTGTGGCTTTCTCCGGTGCGCGAATGCCGACTGCAGCAAAGCCGGACTGAGCCTTTTCCATGAGCTTGCCACCGCTTACTTGATCTGAAATCTGGCTCAATCCGAGAAGCGGCTCGGCCACTGCTGAATAGGCGGCGCTGCGGGCGAAGTCTAAAGTTGAATGCCAGACCTCACCAGAAGTATTTGAGGGCACGGTAGAAGTGCTTTCCAGCCCGCTATGCGTGGATTTAGATAATAGTGGCACTTGAATTCTCGTGACGGTGAGCCGGAAGTTTTACTATGGCTACAATTTGACTGAAAGTTGTTATGGAGTTGTGAACGCGCACGTCTTTCACGTGGTTAATGGACCGGTCTATTAATTAGAAAAGAAAAAAGTGCGCCTGGAGACGCACAGATTTTGAGGCAAGAGATAGAGTGACACCTGAAACTACTCGTGGCGGCGGATTTTCCATCTCCAGGGCGGCAATATTTGACTGCCTCGTGCCGCCAATGGTTTTTCATTGCTCTGGCGCAGCACGTAGGGCGGAGCAAACGGTCGATTGGCATTGATACTTGCCGTCCACCGCAATCGATAGACTTTTTGCGGATCGGTGCGGTGGGTACTGACCGTATTTGGTATTACTTCCAAAAACAAGTGGCTGAACAGGTCGCGATAATAATCAATGTCAAATTCAACTCTGACGCAATCTCTGCCGTTGATTAGTTTGCGGTTTCGTTCATGAAAGGTAATTTGCAGATTTGCCTCTGCAAATGACAGTTCACGAAAACTGCTGGTCGCTCCCTGGTGTTCGATGGAAGGGAATGCCGCTCTGCTGAACATTTTGCCCCTTGCCGCCGCAGCAATAACTTCTATGAATTCGGCAGCGACATAACCGTAGACGCGGTCTTGAGACATGGTGTAGTCCCAGGTCAGTTCTTGCACAAATGGTAATAGAGGGGGTAACCGTGCGGCTGGGAAAGAGTCAAGAGCGGTGAGAATATTCAGCAAACAGGCGGCACTGTCTGGTGATTGCAACAAAAGCTGGTAATAGCGCACCATGGCTTCGGTATCGCTGGCAGTGCCTGCCGAAATGATGCGCACGAATTCGGGATTGTGAGTTTTCAGGGCCTGCCACCGGGCTTGTCTGAAGTCATAGACAACCACTCTTGCCACCAACATTAAGCTCACTTGCGTAACGCCGGCCTTTTGCACCTTGACGCCTACAAGCCCTGCGCTTTTATTATTCCTGGCCGAAACAGTAATTGTGTAACTGTCGCGATAATTGTTGCGGATTGGTAAGGCCGTGAACTGGATAGTCGGTCCTTTTAAGTATCCGTTAAAAAGTTCTTTGCCCTCGCCGTCTCTCAGACGCACCAGCATGGGCTCTCCTGCAGCCAGCCGGCGCGTGCCGTCGTAGATGAAAAGTTTGATGCTGCTCGTTTGAGTCACCGGCAATGGGGAAGTTTTAGTAGATGCTGATGGTGTTGTTGCGGATATTGCCGAGCGCTCCAAACCCGCCGTGACGCTTAAGGTAATGGCAAACAGCAAGACATATCTGAATATATTAGTCATGGAGAGTCTCCTTTAGTTTGCGCCGAAACCCTTGCAGATAAGGGCGCAGCCAGGCCCACAGGCCTAACGATGATTGGCCGGGGAAAGGCGCCATCTGATCTGAAAATCTCGCCCGGCCATACTGGCCCTGGTTATTTTTACAGGCGCCGAAATCGTCTGTGCACCGCCGACGGTGACTGCGGCCGTGTATTACAGTTTTGTTCGCATTCATAATATATACTCCTGCGCCTTTTGGCGGCTTTGAAAGTTAGTTTGTTAGAAGTGGATCTGTCTGGTTGAGCAAGTCAGAAGCCTGAAGATGCAGGTTTCTGGCAGCTTGATCCGTAGGATCGATAATCAACCTGGCGCTGAAAACTTCCAGCACCTGTTTTAGTTTCTTGCGTAAGCGTGAGTGTTTGCGTAGATCGGAAACAAAGGTGGCGTACTCGGTGGGATTGGCCTCGGTGAGCATGTACGACCAGTTAATGACGTCGGATACAATGGCTTTTTCTTCGTCAACGGCCATTTCCAGCTCACTTTTATGTTTGGCCGGACTCATGTATGTACCGAAAAGCATGTCCATAAGCGGATGAACAATGGTGAAATTGCACCGCTGGTCGAAGTGATGCAGCAGGTGTATTTGATCAAGCCAGCGAAAATAGTCGCTGTTTCTCTCTTGATTGAGCCCCTCATGGAAGCGCTCGTGCACACGGGAGACCACAAGCTTGGCGTACGCTGCCAGAGCCGTGACGAAGCACAGGGAAGGCAAGTTGAGGCCGTGATAAAGCAGATAAGCCGCCGCTACTGCCAGACCGGGAAGCACCCAACCCCAGGCGATACCTTGCTCTGAGACTGAGTAGACGACATTGCGTTTATAGAACTTGCCCGTGGGATAGCGCACGTTGTGGTGGTTCCAGTGATATCGCTGGCTGCGGCGAAAAATTTCGCTCAAGCGGGTGAAGACACCCAGATGCTGGAAGAAGCGGTGATAGATATAACCGACTACTTCCACGCAAAGCACCGCCTTTAGTGTCATCTCAAAAATGACGGGCAAGAGCGATTGGTTCAGGTTTGCACTGAGGGAAAATACCGTCAGTGAGCTAACGATGAGAAAAAACCGCACGGTAAGCCATATGGTTTGCGGAGCAAATGGCCTGGCCGGGCGGCTCAGTAAATAGACTTGGTTGGCTGTCATATTAGTCTCCTTTGATCTGTCCGTTTCTAATTCTGCGGCGCTCGAACAGGTTCAATTTCGTCTACCAGGCCAAATCTTTTTGCTCCATCGGCCGACAGCCACCAGTCTTTGCCACCATCTATGCGAAGGTGCATGAGCTTTATGGTGAGGCGGCTGCGCTTAGCTAGAAGCTTGAGAAACTGATCTTGCAGACTCTGGCTGCGGGCCATACTTGCTTTCAGATCAGAGAGTTTTCCCTGGCTGCCTGACGAAATTTCATGAATCAAAATGGTGGAATTGGCACCGATAATGCGATAGTCGGCGGCTTGAAGCACCCAGGCAGCAGCTGACGCAGCCATGCCGTAGACGGCAATTGTGAGCTTGTGTCCTTTGTTGCGTAGATGATTTAATTCGTCTACCAGGGCAAAAGACGCGAGCACATCGCCACCAGGTGAGTTAAGCGTGATCCTTATGGGTAAGTCAGGATTTTCTGACGACCAATCTTCAAGAGTGGTCGTTAGCTCTAAGACCGACGCCTGAGTGATCTGTTCGGAAAAGATAAAGTTGCCTTGCGTCTCATCAACTTTTTGGGCGAAAGTAATTTGTACGCAAGAGAAAATCACAAGCGCCAGTGCGACGCTAATTAAAGTTTTTATTTTCATATTTTTGTTTGTTTGGCTTCCCCGTCGTCAGAGCTACAGCGGTTTATGCGGTAGCGGGTTTTGCTTTCATAATTTCGGTGATCAATTGCTCGAGCAGATTTGCTCCGTCTGCCTTAGCCCTCTCCTCTCTTTTTCGTTTGAAAATCAGGCCTTTGTTTGTCACTGAATCAACAACAATGAGATCGCCTGTTTGCAATTGCGAAGAAGAAAGCATGTTGGCCAGAGGCAATACCACAAGCTTTTCTACCGCGCGTTTCAAAGGTCGGGCGTTGTATTGGGTATTGATGCCCTGGTTGAGAATCAGTGCGAGGGCATCTGAGCTAAACTGCAAGTGGAATTTTTCTTGAGCCGATTGAAGCAGTCGAGCCTGTACATTGGCTAGTTCGAGCAGCAGAATTTTGCGCATAGACTGCCGAGATAGCGTTTGGAAGACCGCAATTTTGTCAATTCGATTCATGAATTCGGGGCTAAAATGTTTGCGCGCCGCTGTCAGTGCTATCTGGTCAATTTTTTCGGCAGTACACGCTTCTTTTTGAGCCGAAATAAAGCCCATCTTTTTGCTGGTCAGAGTCTGCATTTCTCTGGCGCCCAGATTGGACGTCATGATAATAATTGTGCGCGAGAAGTCTACTTTGCGGTTGTCACCGAGCGTCAAGCTGCCCTTGTCGAGAATGGCCAGGAGCAAGTTCCAGAGCGAGTCGCTGGCCTTTTCAATTTCGTCGAAGAGCAAGAAAGTGAGCTTATTTTGATCGTTATGGCAGCGATCAAGATTTTCTTGAGTGAGCATCGGGCTGGTTTCGCGATGTCCCAGATATCCTGGAGGCGAACCTTTTAGTTTGGCGATCTCGTGAGGGTGTTGAAACTCGGCACAATCAATTTTAATCACAGCATTAGTGCCGAAAACGACTTCTGCCGCGGCTTCTACTGTTTTGGTTTTACCGGTGCCTGTAGGTCCTAAAAACAATAAGGTGCCAATCGGTCTGCCTGAAGCGGCGATTCCAGCGCGATAAACTTGAAAGATTTCAGATAGGGCTTTTAGCGCCTGATCTTGACCAATCACTTTTCCTGATAAAAACCGCTCGAAATCAGCTGCTTCGGCTGACTGCAAGTTCGGGTCCAAAATGTCGAACTTATCTAATTCAAGTATTTCCTCAATTTCTATTTCCATATTTATTTTATCGATGCCTCCAGCATCTATCAAAAACAGTTAGTCGAGAATTTCGTTTACCACCGCGTCGATCAGCGGTCGCACTGGTCCTACGGTAGTCTGAGTAATTCCCATTTGCACACGAACTAAAAGCCATTGCAAAAACAAGAGCCGCGACAGCCGCAAAACTGACGGCAGCATGCTTTCGATTTGCTCTACATTCATGCCGGCACCGGCGGCATAACCTTCGATCAACGCCTGACGATACTGGCCCAGAGTGCCGTTTTTGCTGTGACCAGAGGTCAGTGTCGCCAGGTCGTAAAGGCGAGGTCCGATGAAACAAAAGTATGACCAGTCAATGAAAACTGGTGTGTTTCCATCTTTAAGCACAATGTTTTCACCGTAAAGATCGCCGTGTTGCAAACAACAGTCTAAAAGCGAAAGCTGCTCGGCAATTTCGTCGGCGCTGTCAATCAGCCCGGCAATGGTGGCGCGATCATAATCTGGAAACAGAGCGCCCAGTTTATAAGCGATATCGCCAAAGCACTCTATGATTTTTTCGCGGTTGTCCAGCCGGGTAAAAAACTGCGGATACTGAGCGTTTTCGAGAGCCCGATCATGAGTTTGTGCCAGTGCTAAACCGGTCAATGTCGCCAGTTGGTAGTCACTATGATCGCACAAGCTCAAGGTTCCCACATCTTCTTGCAGTATCTCAGCTTGATCTCCGCTCATTTTTGAAGCGAGCAAGAGTGGAACATTTGGCAGGCCGCAGTCTTTGACAAAGCGCATAATATGAGCTTCGCAATGCCACGGTGCTGTTACTTTTTTATAAATGAAGGTCGGGGTAATGCTGCCGTTCTCTAGATGAACTCTGGCCACCACACTAAAGTCGCGCTGGCGCAGATTATCGACCTGTGTGACTTTGATCACTTGCTTTAAACAGTTTGCAGCGACATGTGCAATTTCACAATTAGCGGGGAATGGCATAACTGTTAGCCCTTCGTTTTCGGTTTTTGTTTTCATAAATTTTGTTGTGCTCGTAAGGGCAAGAATTTGCGCTTTTATAGGTGCGTCCTGTCAGCGTTTCACATACGCACGTAATGCAGGCATGATATCTAGGCACCGCATTAATGCGCGTGCTTTTAAGTCTTTGTTGAAGCTGGTTTGCTTTTAGTGGTTTTTGCTCATGAAAATTGATTGTGGATGAATATACTTCAAGCTAGCAAAAGCACTGCCGCCAACGCCACACGATTTGCTTGGCAACCAGCTGCAGCAGCGGTTTACGTGCGCGTGACGTGGCGCTGGACCTACGCTCTAAGCAAGAGCTGGACCTATCGGTACATAGCGCAAAGCCGCCCCGTCATGAGCCTAACAGCTATAATTGCTTACTAAATTCGCTCACGGCCAGGCTGAGATTTTCTATGCTTGAGCCGCCTGAAAAGGATATTAAGAACTCGCCCGGCTTAGGATTTGCCAGATAATATGGTGTGGTTGAAACCATTGCCAGACCCGCGTTCTTAGCCGTTGTGAGAATTTCTTCGTCGCTCAAGGCCAGACTAAATTGGGTAATAATGTGCACTCCGGAGCCATGTTTGGTTATTTGCACCCGTTTGCCCAGGCTGTCTGTAAGAGCAAAAATCAGCTGCTGCCTTCTTGTGGCCAGGATTTTTCTAGTGCGGGCAATATGGCTTTCCAGGTGGCCTTCATTGATAAAACGGCAGAGAGTAATCTGGTCCAATGCAGAAAAACTGCGCTCGGAAAGTAATTTTGCCCGCTTAATTAATGGTATTAAATGTGGTGGCGCAGCCATGAAGCCCATTGAAGTGAGCGGGTACAAAGTTTTCCAAAAACTGGAAATGTAGATCACCGACTGGTCGCGGTCCAGGCCTTGCAGGGCCGCCAACGGCACATTGCCATAGTTGTATTCGCAGTCGTAGTCGTCTTCTATTATGTAGGCTTTGTTTCTGGCCGCCCATTCGAGAAGTTCGTAGCGCCTTTGCTGTGACATTACCGCCCCGGTTGGATCCTGGTGTGAAGGTGTCACGTACGCAAGTTTGCAGTTGGACAACTGATTCAGCTGTGCAATCACCATGCCCTGGTGGTCTACGGCGATAGGCTCGATTTGCGCGCCTATGGATTGCATAGTTTTACTGGCAAAGACAAAACCCGGATTTTCCAGAGCTACGGTGTCGGACTGGTCTATCAGTAAGCGAGAGACAAGATTTACTGCCTGCTGCGAATTAGAGAATAGGAAGATCATATCGGCTGAACAATTAAGGTTGCGCGTGCGCTTCAAATAGGCCGCCAGGGCTTCTCTTAAGGGCTGGTAGCCCATAACATCAAAGCCATTTTGCTCAACTTGACCGCCGGCACATTGTTGCAACAACAACCGGCGCCATTGCTTAACCGGCAGCAGTTCAGCCGGAGGTGCACCGAAGTGCAGACCGGCCTGGTCGGCCGAAGTAGACGTCAGGGCCGGTAGCTGCAGTAGCTGCACTGCATAGCTTGATAAGCTCTCGGCTACAGGCGTTCTTGCCCTGGAAAGTGCAATTTGAGGCGCTGCTGCGCTGCTGCGACGAAAACTGTCACTGACGAAAGTACCTCTACCAACCGCGGTTTTGAGATAGCCTTGCGTAATAAGTAAGTCATAGCTGTTGACTGCGGTAATGCGCGCTACTCCAAGAATGCTCGCCAGTTGTCTGGTGGAAGGCAGACAATCGCCCGGAGCCAGTCTTCCTGATTCAATGCAGTCTTTAATAGCATTGGTGACTCGCCGATAAAGCGGTAGGCTCTCATCGGCATCAATGTTCAATTGCAGAAATTGAGATTTCTGCCCCGATGCGTTTCTGCATGCAACTTCGCTCAAATTAGTCACCAGATCTGCTCTACGTTAAGGCAGTCTAGAGCCGATTTGTTTACCAGACGTTAACTAGTGTTCTGACCGCTCCGTCTATGTCGACGATTTAAGATTAGCAAAATCAGCAATTTTCCTTTTGGGAGCAAAGGTTTTTTCTTTGGTGCGAAAGCAAGGGCGATTGTCTCAGTTCATTCGCCAGGCTAGCATCAACTGACAGGGCATTCACCTTTTTTTATGCGTGGACCGACATTTGTGTGCCCGTTTCCTATGTAGCCCATGTAAATGTCGTTTGTTTCGGGGACGCGTTCAATTCTTCTGCCTTCTTTTTCAAGCTCTTTGTTGATAGCAGCGATGGCGCCATCTCGTTCTTTGTTCGGCAGTCTATCAATACTATCGGCCATTTTTTCAAATGACTTATCTGCTCTGTCAAGGAAAGTCAAAGTGTCGCTATCCTTTCCAAATTGTTCCTGACTTTGCTGGAAGTCTTTAGCACCATCTAGAAAGTTTTTGCTTTCTTCTGTTTGCTGAGGGCTGAGATTTTCCGGAGGTTCTTGTCTGGGACCGTGTAGTGCGCGCTCAGCTGCTTGTTGGTTTGGGGATAGCCCTGATGAACTAGCACTATCGTTGTAATGATTCTGATTCGTTCCGCAGTTGTCGTATCCGGTTATTGGATGGCTGTTAAAGTCTACGTCCTTTGCCGGAACAGACTCAGAGTTTTCGGCTTGTTGCGCTTTAGTGGAGGATAAATAGTTTTGCATATCGCCGTTGGAGACGAGACTGCTTGTATCATCGGCAACTTTTAAATTAGATTGGTCCAGCGCATTATCGGTAGTTGTTTGATCGCTAGGCATGTCAGCCTCCATTAGCATTTTACTAATTAGTAAAATTGAGCAATCTCAACATATGCGAGTGGTCGTGAAAGTTTCGTGACAGTTGAGCAAATGGTTTCGCTTGCCCATAAAAGGCCAAACTTTTCTGGTACTTTGGCAGCATTGCCAGAGTAATCTGTATTTTTTTCAGGCATTGCTGGCGGTGCATACAATTTTTTTTTAGAACGATTTACGTGATCGTTTAATTGCTGCGCTTCGATTGCTTCTGCTTTCGTTGTGCAGCTTTTCGCTTTGCGCCACCGCAGGCGGTGGCGCTGCGCTAATTGTTTTTTCTCTGTAGTAATTGGCGTCAACTCCTCTGCTAAAGGAGCTTTCGTGCGCATCTGCTAGCTCTGCTATCTCGCTTGGTCGGCCGCGCTGTAGCCCCGCCTGCGTTTCACCTGCAGTGATAGCGCTGCTAGCTGCTTTTCGTTTTGCTTGCTCCTTTGCAGTCTGGTAATTACGCATAGTTGATAAGTTATAGAGGCATTATCTAGGGTGTTTTTCATAACTCCAACTCACGCACGCGAAATTCAACCAACCTTTTAGGAAACGGCCCTATCTAATTTCAGAACCTTATTCTTCGACAGCACGCTGTTGACTATCTGGTCGCATCGATTTTTGATGTCACAAGCGTCGATTAGCATTTACCCGAAGCGGCCAAAATTTCTGTTCTCTGGCAGGCTCTGGCTTTACTTGCTTCTAACTTTTTTTCTCTCTCCTTCAATTTCTCTCAATCTCAAGGAAACAACATGAACTCAATCGACATCGTCTTCTTGCTCCTCTTCGCCATCGCTGGCTTCGCGGTCTTCTCCGTGGTGCGCTTTGCCATCCTGCTCATTGGTGGTGTTGTTGGTGGTGGCGGCGGGCAGGACGCCTGCGTGCGCGACTTGTCCATACTCTCAGTCGTGACTGCAGTGGTCAGTGGCGCTCTCGCGTACTGGCTTGACGGCTCCGCTGCCGTCGGTTCGCTGTTGGGCTCGGGCCTTGCCGCTCTCTGGTTGGTGCCGAAGATGTGTTCTGGTCGCGGTGGTCGCCGCTGAGGGCAGCATGAAAGCATCTGAACTGATCTTTCTTGCAGCCGTGGCATTGGTTTGCATCGGCGCCGCGATCTTCACGAATTGCATGTGGATCATGATCGACGTTCTTGCCGGCACCGGCAATGCGTTCAGCATGAACTCAGGAGAGTTTCTTGATCTTGTTCGCTATGTTGTGATTGGTTTCCTCTGGCTATACGGGGCGCGTTTCGTCCTCCTGCAAGTTGACCTGTGGAGTCTGGGCGAGGTGGGTAAAACAATGGAGCGTGATGTGCTCACGATGATGTTTGCCACCATCACTGTGACATTTGCATACGCATTCTTCCATGGCATTCTGGCTCTGGTCGGTGTGAGCATCGGTGCCGCCGTTGCTGCCCTCTGGCTCGTGCCCAAGATGCGCGCTGGTTGGGCTCAGCTCGCTGGCTTAACGAAAGAAAATCATGATCAATGACGACTTTTTCAGTCACTATCCGTTCTTCACACCGACGCCGAATAGCGCCCAAGAGGCATTAGATTCGATGGAGGATGTGCCCGCACGTGTGCGCCGGACACTGCATGCCATGAACCTCCCAAAGATCGAGTTTACTGTCGACAGGTCAACGGCGTCTGCCTGGTACGACCCGGAAACCAAAACGATGAGCTTTGGCATCGCGTCTCCCACCGACCCGGTTCAGCGCTAGCTTGCCTGGCTCTGGACCCAGCTTTCTTTGTCAACTTCTTCCCCCCTTCTCTTTAACCATTGTCAGGAAACAAAATGAAATTGTATGAGTTCATCGTCAATTCCATTGCCATCGTTGTTGGTGGTGCGCTGATCGCCGTTCCCAATGGCGTCGTCGGCTTGCTTCTCTTTGCTGGCGCCAGTTTGTTCACTGATTCGCTGATGGCGGCAGTTCTCGTCACCGGCATCGGCGGCATCGTCTGGTCGCAGGTGCTCTTCGGTGTGATCTTGCCGCTGCCCTTCCGGCCCTTCGCCTTCCCGCGCCTGCCGCTGAAGAAGATGCTCGGCTGGTACATCGCCTTCGGCGTCGGCTACGGCATCGGTCCGGTGGCTGCGAGTTTGTTCGACCAGATGGGCCTTACTGCCTGGCCGCTGCTGATCGGTCTGATTTGCAGTGGCGGCTTGCCGCTGGCTTTGGTGGCCTGTCTTCAGCCTCTGGGCATCGTCGGCTTTCCCAATCGCAAGCTCGACTAGTTCGTTCTGCTTCTTCGTCCCTGCGCATCAGCTCCCATCCCTCACCCACTCCACTTCGAAAGCCCATCATGAAATTCCTCATCCGCCTCGCCTTCATGGCCGTCCTCTTCACCTACGTTTTCCCGGCCATCGTCCCTGGTGTCTCCATCAGTGGCGGCCTCTGGCCCCATGGTTTCGGCGCCGGATTCCTCTTCGCATGCGTCAGCTTTCTCTTCGGCCTGCTGGCTGCGGTCGCTACCGTCGCCACCCTGGGCCTCGGTTTGATCGTGCTCGTCGTCTTGCAGGTGTTCATCCCGGCTGTCATCCTGCAGGTGATGTCTTCCTGGTTCCCCGATCTCCTCACGGTGGCGAACTGGGAATCGGCCATCGTCGCCGGCCTCTGCATCTGGCTGGTCAACTTCGTGCTCGGCCGTTCGTGGAGCAAGTGAGCCGATTCTTTGGCGCTGCAAGACAAGGTTGTCGTTCCACCGCAGATGGAGGCATGGATGTTGGTTGACATGCGCGACAACTTCCGCCTCAAGCCCCAAGGCAACTAAGAGCCCGATGGCCACGAGTCGGCGCTAAGTTCGATTCGTGGCCAGTCTTTTTCTGGTGGTTGTGTAAATGCCACCACTACCCTCCATGAAGATCCTAACCAAGGATGAACAAAATGAACTTCCCCGCCTTCAAATTCCCCTTCTTCAAACGAAACAATGACATCACCCAGTCTTCTGAAACTCGTTCCTCAAACGAAGGAACCCCGACGGGCCCGTCGTCTGCAAAAATCTTCGGTTGGCTTAAGCTGGCTGCTCTTGTTGTGGTTCTGGCGATCGTGGCCGTTAACTCGTGCAAGGTGGTGCCTCGTGGCTACGTCGCAACCAAGTCGGTCTTCGGTGTGCTCGACCCCCAGCCCTTGCTGGCCGGCTTCAACATCATCAACCCGCTCTCCAGCATCACCCTGCACAACGTGCTGGTGACGCCCAAGCAGGCAGTAGCCAAGTCGGGTTCCCATGACCTGCAAAAGGTCACCACCAAGGTGACGGTCTCGTACAACCTGGTCGATTCGCAAGCGCCGCTCTTCTTCAAAGAGTACGGCTCCATCGAGAACTTCATCGAGGCCATTCTCGATCCTGCCATTCAAGAGTCAGTCAAGGCTGCCACGGCACACTTTACCGCCACCGACCTGTGGACAAAGCGTGAGACCGTGCGCGACGAGATCGAGCAGTTTGTTCGCAGCAACGTGGCCAGTGCCATGGCTTCCAAGAAAGCACCAGGTACGGTGACAATCAACCGCGTCACCCTCGACAATCTCGATTTCACGCCGATGTTTGCTGCCGCGCTTGAAGCCAACGTCAAGGCCATCAACGATGCTGGCCGCGCCGTTAACGAAGGCAAAAAGCTGATCGCCGACGCCGAAGGTGATGCCCAGTCGATCAAAGCCAAGGCCGACGCGGAAGCGTACGCCACGCTACAGATTGCCACAAAGGAGGCAGAAGCGATCCGCCGTGAGTCTGCTGCCCTGCGCGATAGCCCCGACCTCGTCGAGCTGACCGCTATCACCCGCTGGAAGGGCAAAGTCCCTCGTTACAACGGCACCATGCCCATGAACGCTGCTCCCGATGTTGCGCCTGCCGCAGCGCCGACCAAGTAATTTAACTGACAACTAAGGAAAATCAACATGAACTTCAACATGAACCTCAGGACGATCACGATTGGCGCTTCGGTTGCCGCGCTACTGGTTGGTGGCATTTTCGTCTCGCGCACATTGACCTGGGCGAATCCGGGCTATGTCGGCGTGGTCACTCAGTTCGGCTCGGTGGAGGACACCCCCATCTTCGCTGGCGCTGGTCCCACCATCATCAGCCCGCTCAAGACCGTGGTGATGTTGCCGACGCTGCAACTCAGCCACCACATCAAGGCTGCTGCAGCCACCATCAAGGGTCAGACGGCCCCGACCGAAATCACCATCGCCTACTCGGTAAAGGGTGAAATGTGGCCGCAGGTCTACAAGACCATCGGCGGCATTGGCGCCATCAACGCCAACTACTTCGACAACAACGCCCAGCAGGCCCTCAAGCAGGTCACTGGCGGCTACCTGGCCGAAGACCTGATCCAGAAGCGCAAAGAGATCAAAGCTCTGGTGGCCAAAGAGCTGATCAAAGTGATCGATGCCGCTTTGACCGAAAAGGGTCTTCAAGGCGCCATCATCATTGACATGATCGCGATCACTGACTTCGATTTCTCGAAAGAGTTCAACGACTCCATCGACTCGAAGGTGCAAGCCGAACAGCGTGCGATGCAGGCGGAGAGCGAGGCTCTGCAGAAGACAACCATCGCCCGTGCTAACGGCGAAGTGCAGAAGAAGATCGGCGACGCTAAGGCCTACGAGACCGAAGTGCTCTCCAAGGCACGTGCTCAGGCCATCACCTTCAAGGGCGAAGCCCTCAAGGGTTCGGCCGGTCTCCTTGAACTGCGCAAGGCCGAGCGCTGGGACGGCGAGGTCTCGGAGTACCACCAGGGCGGCGTCCTGCCGTTCATCAAGATTGACCCGCGCAACGGCGCCCGCAAGAATTGAGTCGGAAGGGCCACGACAAGTGGCCCTTCCACCGTTATCTACTTCGCCTTCTTCAGCGGTAAGGTGCACATCAGTTTCAGTTAGCTGCTCCCAATCTAAGAGAGGTCTCTCATGAAAAATCGATTTCAAAGTTATACCGGCGGCATCACCTTTATCGATCTCGCCATCGTCTTTGCTGTGGTGTCTGTAGTCGGGTTGCCTTCTGCCGTCGCCGGTTTGACCGCTTTGTTACTGGTGGTCCTCGTTCTCATGGTGGCGCTGGCGGTGCTCTTGGTTGGGCGTGTGGTGGCACTGTTGCTGCGCCGCAAGCCTGAGGCAGTGGTGCCATGAGCGGCCAAATTTAGTTGTTTCCTGCCAACGCTAAGGTCAAACGTATCAGTGCCGCCACCCTCCCTCTGCTCGAGCGCAAAGTTCAAGCTTGGCTCACGGCTCACGCTGTAGTCATCGAGAAGGTTCTCAGTCGCGACATTGTGCCGCAGGGTCTGACGCTCACGGCGGTGATCTGTTTTACGTCTTCAATTTAAACAGAGAAAGGATCAATATGCAGAAACTCTTCTCAGTGGTGCGCTTTGCGCTGCTCATGACCGTGGCCGTTTTCGTGGCGCAGTCGGATTGGCGGCGTGCTTTTTCTGGTTTCTCGCTGGTCGGCATCGCACTGATCTGCTTGATTCTCTTCGGCGCAGTCAGCCATTTCATAGCCTACCGGCGGCTCTGCTCTCGCCTCGGTGCGCTCCATGAAATCTTTGCCAACGCCGACCGTTTCGAGAACTTGCGCTTCCTGCGCTGGTCGGAGTTTCCTACTTGGGCGCTGCACTTCTGGTGGAAGCCGCACTGTTTCATGGTTCTGCTGCGAGGCCTTTCGTGCAGCCTGCGCAGCTGGTGGGTGTGGCAGTGCATCTACGAAGTCTTCTGGCCATACTGGTGGTTGGCGGGACGATTTACATGCTTCTCCCTGAAGCATTCAACTGGCCGTTCGCTCCTTTCGGTTTGGTTGCCGTGGCTATTCTCGCCAGCAATCGCGCTTTTGCCATCTACGATCCGTACAAGTTCTGCACCTGAGAAGCTGTTCGCCGCCTGACGATTGCCCGGAGAACTCTCACGAGTTCCCGGGTTTTCTCCCACCTTTCTGTTTAGTGTTTTCGTTGTTCTCTTTCTTTGCTCTCATTTTTTTGCTGAAGCAATTAGTAGACTGGTCTATTGCTATTTAGGTTTTTTGCCTATCACTTTAGCAAAGCTCAGGTTTAGCTTTTAATTAATGGGGTATGTTAACTATAGCATATAGTGTTTTTTCAGCTAAGCTCAGGAGGTAGA
>JADYXQ010000003.1 GCA_021772135.1 Candidatus Obscuribacter sp. | reverse complement strand
TGCGCACTCCTGAATTATTTGCCAAAAGTCACATTCCCGGTGCTGTTAATTTGTCTTACGAAGAATTAGAAAAAAGCACCGGTGCATTGAACAAAGACAGAACTACAGTTGTACATTGTTACGGCATCACTTGCGCCCTGGGCGCAAAAGCC
Organism: Candidatus Obscuribacter sp.; assembly: GCA_021772135.1. Lineage (GTDB taxonomy): Bacteria > Cyanobacteriota > Vampirovibrionia > Obscuribacterales > Obscuribacteraceae. Next base: position 60,327 of record JADYXQ010000003.1, on the reverse strand, counting down.
GCATTGCTTCTAGCTAAAAAAGGCTATCCAGTCAAAGAACTCTTTGGTGGTTTTGATGAGTATGCCGCCAACGATCTTCCTCTGGAAGGTACTGAAGTTAAAGCTGGTAGTTGCGGAACCTCTTGCGCTTAATTAGTTTCAATTCAATTTAAAGCAAGACAAGAAGAAGCGAGCATTTGCAGATGCTCGCTTCTTCTTACGTCACCAGCGAATCAAACTTAGAACTTAGCGCCTCTCTTGCGTGGCGTCGAGAATACCTTTGAGAAGCAGTGCTCCTCCGGCTCCGGCCGCTGCACCTTGCACTTCTTTACCTCTCTTGGCTACGCCGGCACCTAATAGGCCGCCACCGATTACCATCTCAAGGCCGCTGTTGTTTTGTCTTTGCACAGGGCGGTCATAGACTCCTCTTGGGGGGTGTGAGTCATGACGATCGCGGTCACGATCGATGATGATTACGTCTGGTTGGCAGTGTGGGGGCTCATACCGCGGTCTTTCAATTATCACTACTGGTGGTGGCGGGTTTATGCGGCAGGCGTCTTCAGCCGGAATTCGGCCGGCGTTGTAACGTCTACCGTCGCGTCCGTGGACGACGACATCGCCGTCTCGTTGAATTTGCAGGTCGGCCAGGCCGCCATTATTTTCCATGCGCGATGCTTGAACGACTAATTTGGTGAATTGGCTGGGGGTCATATCTCTGCAGTCTTCGCGCAACAGATTGGCGGTGTTTTGAGGATTGCCGTTGTCTAGCTCGCGGGCTACTACTCTTGCTTCTCGTTCGATAAAATCGGACATGTGCATTACCTCGGGTTCGCTTGGTGGGTCGTGCACTTACTTTGCTGCACAAATGTGAAACAACTGTGAAACCGTTTTAGAGGAAGGGGATGAAATGTGCGGCCGCCTGCGAGGTAATGGCGTGGTTAGACTTGATCAGGTCTTCGCCGATAGGCAGAGCGGCAATCATGGCATCGAGCTCGTCGGCGTAACAACCGCTCACGGCTCCGCCCATACGGTGTACCGCCCGCTGTACGGCAAGAATACTATTCTCCATTGCCGGCAGATTGTCGGCGTAGACTGTGACGTATACGCCAATTTTTGTGGCGGCCATCTCCGTCTGACAAAATGCTTGAATTTTGGCTAGATGTTCCGGTGGGGTGATCGGCCCATAGTTTTTAATGGTTGTACCGAGGCGCAAATTTATGCGCGCTCGCTGCTTAAGAGCAGGCGAATTGCAACTGGATAGATAGATTGAAAATGCCAGATCGCAGTCAGCATCAAATATTTTATTGAACAAACCGAAATTGACTTCCAAGGGCAAATTAGACAGATGCAGTGTCGAGACAAATTTGCCGTCTATCAAAATGTAATTAAGCTTGTGTTCGAAGCCGGATTCGCATAGGGATAAAAGGTCGTCACCAGTGGTGATGGCATCGTTGACGATTCCGACGCTCCAGGAAGATGGGCTCAATTGACCATAGAGCAGTCGACGCAAGTCGGCTTTGCCGACCTCGGCCGTTTGCAGCCCGAGTTTGGTCATGCGATGAGCTAAGCGCAATGATTTAGATTGCTTCTTGCTCTGATTGGGTTTAACAACCAGGCAATCAGCCGGTGTCGAATCTTTGGTAATGATGTAAAAATCTCGATTTTCAGTTTGCTGCATCCACTGCGGCGGCGAGTAAATCTGCACCGGGGCAAAGTGGTCATTGGCAAAATCGATAAGCAAGTCAGCCAGCTTCAGCCTTTGCAGAGAATCTAGTTTTTCCAGATCATCATTGTCGATTTTAAGGCATGAGCAAATAGTATTTTTTTCTTCCAGCGCTAAAGACAAAGTCTGCTTGTCGAATTTTTCTTCAGCGGTAAAATCAGGCAGATATACAGGCAGTGGGCCTTTGAAGTGATGGATGCGTTTCATCCACCACTTCAAAGGTTTAAGTTCAAGGGCTTTGACGTTACCGGCAATGAGCGAAAAGAAAGCGACAAAGACAAAAATGCTGCAAGGGATATTGCCGAATCGGTACGACGGATTAATCAGCAGTGAAAGCTTGAGCGCTAACAGGCTGGCTACAATCAAACACAGCAAAGGCAGAGGTTTAAAGTCGAAGATGCGAATCGGCCGGTCTAAAATCACCACGGGGTATCTATCCATGAATCCCTCATGCTTTAGTAATGGCGCGTCAAATGCGATTGTTTGACCTTAACATCGGCTGTTAAGCGAAAAAATGGGGTTAAGGATAGTTTTTGCGCTCATGCGCCCCCCTGCGCCTTCTAGAATCAAACGTTATCGTTTCATTTCCAATACGGAACTAAACTTCATGCCCGCCGTCTCCCGGTTCGCACACTTAAGGAGAAATTTTATGGCCACTAATGTCACCGCCAGCACGGTGGAGCAAATGAACGGTTTGCTTAAAGGTGAACTGAGCGCTCTAGAGACTTACAGACAAGCTTTAGAAAAGGTCGAAGACATGCGCGCAAAAGATGTTCTTAAAGAATGTCACATGTGCCACTCGAAGCGAGTGGACAGCATTGTTGAAAGAATTGTGGAACTTGGCGGCAGACCCGCTGAGAATTCTGGAGCATGGGGCTCATTCGCCAAGTTAATGGAAGGCGGCGCTACCGCTTTTGGCGATAAATCTGCTATTGCCATGTTAGAAGAAGGCGAAGACAAAGGCTTGCGCGATTATAAAAAATTGCTCGAAGATTCAGAGCCTCAAGTGAAAGAACTGGCTTCCAGCCTGATTTCTGCACAAGAAGGCACTCACGGCAAGATGCGTAATCTCAAGCTCTTAATGAAATAAATAAATTTCCAACCGCCGATTGCGCAAATGGTCGGGCCCTGTACTCAGGGCTCGACTATTTGTTTGGGCAGTTTGGTTCTGCCGCTGACTAAGCAATAGAGCACTGGAAGTACCAATAATGTGAGCAATGTCGAGCTGACCAGCCCGCCTATTACAACCGTTGCCAGAGGCCGCTGCACTTCGGCACCGGAGCCGTTAGATAAGGCCATGGGTAAGAATCCTAGAGCCGCTACGAGGGCGGTCATGATCACAGGGCGGAAACGCGCTTTCACCCCTTGGCGTACAGCTTCATCGACGTCCACGCCCGCCGCCACCAATCTATTGATATGGCTGAGTAAAACTACGCCGTTCAGCACGGCCACGCCGAACAAAGCGATGAAGCCAATGGCTGCCGGAACGGAAAGATATAAATGACGCAGATAGAGAGCCACTACTCCGCCAATCAAGGCAAAAGGCACATTGAGCAAGACCAGCAAAGCATGTTTGATATTGCCGAATGTGAGAGTTAAGAGCAAAAAGATAATGGCAATAGATAAAGGCACGAGAATGGCTAATTTGCGCATGGCCCGCTCTTGATTTTCAAACTGACCGCCCCAGACCATGTGTGAGCCTGCGCTGAGCTTCACCGCCTGATTAATTTTGGCCTGGCACTCTTTGACAAAACTGCCGATATCTCGCCCGCGCACATTACATTGCACCACAATTCTTCTTTCGCCTTGTTCGCGATTAACGAGCTCCAGCCCTGATTCGAGCTTTACCTGGGCTACTTGAGAGAGAGGCAAGCGTTTACCCGATTGTGTCTCAACTAAGAGATCGCCTACAGATTCCGGCTCCATATTGATGCCCAACGGCAACCGTACTTTTAAGTCAAACCTCTTTCGGCCATCGAGAATTTGTGAAACAGTCGTGCCCATAACGGCAGTCTCAGCAATAGTTTTGATATCTTCGATATTAACCCCATAACGAGCCATGCGCACTCGGTCAGGAATAATCAGAAGTTGCTCGCCGCCCTGCAATTTTTCTACTTGTAAATCTGCTGCACCAGGGATGGTGGCAATGATCTTTTCTACTTCTTTGGCTTTTAATTGCAAATCGTCCATGTTCTCACCGAAAATTTTGACGGCAACATCGGCGCGCACTCCTGAGACCAGCTCGTCCACACGCATGGCAATAGGCTGGGTAAAGTTAAACTGGGCGCCGGCTATATTTTTACTGAGCAACTCGCGTATTTCTTGTGTGAGCGCGTCTTTGGTTAACCCCGGCCGCCACTTGCTGCGCTCTTTGAGCATGACAAAGCAGTCGGTACCGTACACCCCCATTGGGTCTGTAGCCAGGTCAGGCCGACCGGTGCGCGAGACTACGGTTTTAACTTCGGGTACCGATTTAATCAGGGTCTCAACTTCAGAAGAGATTTTTAGAGCATAAGGCAAAGAGATGCTGGGAATATTTTTTACTTCCACCAGCAAATCACCTTCATCAAGGCGCGGTACAAATTCGGTACCGAGGAAAGGCACAAGTGAAAGTGCTGCCAGAAAAACGGCCGTAGCTCCCGCTAGTGTGAGAATTTTGTGACGCATGGCCAGCGTGAAAGTGGCCAGGTATGGTTTATAGAGCCACTTCATGAGAATGTTTTCGCGATGCTTGGGCGCTTTTTTGATAATTAAAATGGTCAGAACCGGCACCAGCAAAAGCGACACAAAAAGCGAGCCTAAGAGCGCCGAAGAGACTGTGACGACCATGGGCGAGAAGAGCTTATACTCCATGCCTTCGAGGCCTAAGATGGGCATGTAAACAACGGTAATGATGGCTACGCCGAATAAGATTGGGCGAAATACTTCTCGGGCGGAAGCTTCGATGATGGCCGCCGCCGAAAGCTGCGCCAAACCCGGCGTCAGCTCTGCTTGTTCTTGTGCCTCGCTCAAATGTCTGAGCGAGTTTTCCACCATAACAATAGCGCCGTCGACAATCATGCCGAAATCAATTGCCCCCAGGCTCATGATGTTGGCTGTTACGCCCAGCATACGCATACCGATAAAAGAAAACATCATTGAGAGTGGAATGGCAGACGCACAAATCAGGGCCGCCGGTAAACTGTCTACTGTCAGTAAAAGCACTATTAGTACTAAGGCACCGCCTTTGAGCAAATTGTCTTTCACCGTTTCTATGGTTTGACCAACCAGTCCAGACTGATCGTAGAAAGGTTCCAGTGTCACTCCCTCAGGCAATGTCTTGCTTATCTCTTTTAGTTTTTCGGTGACCCGCTCAATCACGGCTTTGCTGTTCTCGCCTTTGAGCATCATCACCATACCCAGCACTACTTCGCCCTGGCCGTTGCGGCTAGCAGCACCTTGACGCAGAGCGCTGCCGTGATAAACTTTGCCGATATTTTTGATGATGATAGGCACACCGTCCACGGTGCGCACAATTATATTTTCAATGTCTGCTAGTGAGTTGGCGCGCCCCATGCCCCGTACAATAAACTGTTCGTTTTCATGATTGATCAGTCCGGCGCCGAAATTGTCGTTATTTTTGTCGATAGCGGCAAAGACGTCTTTCATGGTCAGGCCGTATTGCTGCAAGGTTGTAGGCTTTACTTCGACTTCATATTCATCCGTCAAGCCGCCCCAGGTATTGACCTCTGCTACACCAGGGACGGTGCGCAATTGATATTTGATATCCCAGTCTTGGATGGTTTTGATTTCAGTGGCTGAGTAACCGCGACCCCTGAGGACGTATTGATAAATTTCACCCATGGCAGTTGAAATCGGCCCCAACTGCGGATTAACGTTAGAGGGTAGGCGACCTCGGGCGCTTTGCAATCTTTCTAAGACAAGTTGTCTGGCAAAATAAGTATCGACTTTGTCTTTGAAAATAACAGAGACAACAGAAAGGCCATACTTTGAAATAGAACGTGTTTCGTCCACATTGGGCAAACCGCTCATCACAGATTCCAAGGGAATGGTGATCAGCTCTTCCACTTCTACCGGTCCCAGCCCTGGTGATTCAGTGAGGATTTGCACTTGATTGTTGGCTAAATCAGGGAAGGCATCTATGGGCAAATTCAGTAAGCAGACTACACCGGCCACGGTTACCGCCAGAAAAAATGACAATACCAGGAGCCGTTGCTTGATTAAAGCTGCCAGAAAATTTTCCAACACTACCTCTTGTTAGTCGTCAGAAGCGCCGTTGATTCTGCGTAAAAACTCGGCTTTAAGAGTGAGGCTGCCATTGTTGACTACTGACGTGCCGCTGCGAATGCCTGATTTAACCAGGTGGCCATCCAGCAGACGCTCGCCTAATTCGATGGAACATTTCTGATATTTGCCGCCGCCCAGATCAGCAAAAACAAAAACGTCTTTGCCATAACGTTGAATGGCATTGTCGGCAACGTAAGGCAAAATTTCTTGACGATTGGTGTGAATGGCAGCATTGCCGAACATACCTGGTTTTAACAGTAAGCTGCGATTAGGAAGCACCGCCCGTGCTAAAAAGGTACGTGTGTCTCCAGCCAGGGGCTGAATGTAGCTGATTTTTCCTTCAAACTTGTGACCAGGCAGACTGTCGCTGACGAATGTGACGCTCTGGCCAATTTTTATTTGAGCGAGATCCTTATCGTAAATTGTAAGATCAAGCCATATGTCGGAAAGGTCGGCCACTACATACAGTGGCTCAGTAGTGTTAACCACGTCGCCTAGAGTGATGGTCTTTTTGATTACTAAACCAGCTCTGGGAGCGGTAAGGGGGCTGTCGCTGTCGATTTTGTGACTGTCATAATTGCGCAGGTGTTTGCCGTAAGCCGAGAGCATCGCTTCTGTTTCTGAACTCAAATGAATATCATGTTCTTTGACGCCTTTGAGTTCGATATTGAGTTGGTCCACGGCATTGCGCGCAGTTAGAACATCTTTTTGTGGAGCGATACCTTCGTCGGCCAACTTGGTCAGCCGCTCGAGGTTCTTATTGGCTAAGTCCAGACGTGAGTTTAGCTGGCTGGCTGTAATTTCATTAGAGTGCTTCTGGTGAATATAGTCGCCGATTAATTTCGTCACTTCCAGATTTTGCACCACAGCCATTGTTTGACCCTGGTGAATCAGATCGCCTAAATTGACTCTGTCTTCAGTGACCCGACCGCCAACCATAGAGTTGATGTGAAAAACATGATTTTCATCAGCCTTAAGTTCGCCTGTGGTTTTTATATCGCTGGCATAACTCATTTGTTTGAGAGTCTGACTTCTAATTTCAGCATTGGCAACGGCTTCAGAGCTGAGGGCAATGAAATCTTGGCTATCAGTTTTACCAACCTGACCGCGGCTGGTGACGACACTACTGGTAGCGGTGCTTGTGCTATTAGTAGTGCTGGCACTGTTGGTGGTATTGCTGGAACCGCTGCAGCCACTCACTAAGAAGGTAATGACTAATAAGCTAGCCGCATATTTGATTTGGGCTAACATTCAAATTTATACCTTCAATAATGCTTGAAGCAAGTTAAGCGCCGGCTTTGAGAATAGCCTGGGCACAGACTCTCATATGCTCAGCTTCGGCTTCGCGATAAGTGGCCGAAAGTAAATCAGCATAGCCGTCCAGTGAGCGCGCCACATCAGGATGGTTCGGACCGAGACATTTTGTGCGAATGTCGAGGGCGCGTTTGTAATTTTTCTCAGCCAGATCATATCGTCCGTCGAAGCGCATAATCTCCGCTAAGTAATGGAGACAGGCGGCCACGTCCGGATGATCGAGGCCGAGATTCATTTCTCTCAGCTCGGTCAATTGTTTGAGCAATGCTTCGGCTTCTTTATATTTAGTTTGCTGCAAATAACAAATGATCAAACTATCAATGCAGGCTTGAGTGTCAGGATGCACCATGCCAAGTTTGCGCTCGCGCAGTTCCATGAGCTTCTTCCAGTAAGGCTCAGCTTTTTGATAGCGATTGTGATTGTGATAAAGACAAGCGAGATCCCAAAGTCGCGCTTCGACCTCTGGACTTTCGGTACTGCGGGCGGCTTCCGTAATACTCAGAGCTTCTTTATATAGATTTTCGGCTAGCAAATATTTATTGTCTGATTGGTGCACAAAGGCGATGCTGGCAAGAATTTCAGCTACTTCAGCACTGTGGCGACCCAGGGCACGTTCGCGAATGGATAGGGCGCGCTTGTAGAGCCGCTCGGCGTCAGCGAAGCGTCCTTCGAATAGATGCGAGCCGGCCAAATTGGTGATGCATGCCACCACTTCAGGATGATTGGGCCCCAGGGCAATTTCGTTGACACCCAGGAGTTTTTCCAGATGGCCGCTGGCTGCTTTGTGGTGCCCATTGGCCTGGCAAACAGCTGCCAGATTCACCAGAACCGGCATCAAATCGGAGTGGTCGTCACCAATAGTGTCTGAAAGTATAGTCACGGCCTCTGTTAAAAGTGGCTCTGCTTCGACAAAACGGTCTTGCGACCAGTAGACATTGGCCAGGTTGTGCAAGATGTCTCCCACTTCGGGGTGACTGCGGCCTAAGGCTTTTTCTTTGACATCAAGGGCGCGTTTGAATAGCTCTTCCGCCAGACGATTTTTGCCCTGGGCGGCATAAATCAAAGCCAGATTATTAACTGATGTGGCCACTTCCGGATTATCAGCACCAAGTGCCTGCTCGTAAATTTCAGTCAGCCTTTTGCAAGGACTCTCTGCTTTTTCATGATTGCCCTGGAAGAAATACAGAGCGGAAAGATTATTGAGGGCGGCCACAACCAGGTCGTCATGCGGTTTGAGCAATTTATCGCGCACCGCCAGAGTCTTCTTGAAGTGAGGCTCGGCCTCCTCGTAGCGCTCCAGTTCGAATAACAGTTCGCCTAAACGCTCAGAACAATTGGCAGTGCCAAGTTCGTCGCCTTGCTTTTCAGCATCGGCTAGCGCGGCTTTAAAATAAGACTCGGCCTGCTGAAGGTTGCCCTTTTCGAAAGCGTCATTGCCCTGTTCAAAAAACTTTTCCCAATCTTTGCTCATCTAAAATCGTATCGGTCCTAGTTATTGCGGCTTAGCCGTCGGTAATGTCAAGAAAGACTGGTTTAATAGTCTCAATGCTTTATTCTACCCGCCTTTGAATCTGTTTTAATGATTGCAATACCATGCTAACAGTCGGTTGATTCTTGCGCCGGCTTCTTGATTACGGTTTGCCCTATTATCATGCGAAGGTCGCCATGAAAAGAGAAGTATTTGTTGCCCGGTCGCGCTTTCACGCCACACCAGACCAGGTTTTCGATTGGCACGAGCGCCCGGGTGCCTTTGAGCGACTGTCGCCCCCCTGGGTCGATGTCAAATGTGTCGAACGCTCAGGCGGCATTCACGACGGGTCAAGGGTAGTGCTGTTGCTCGAAAAAGGCCCTATGCGCATGCCCTGGGTGCTGGCCCACAAAGAGTATGTCAAAGGTAAGCGTTTCGTCGATTATCAAATTGCCGGCCCGTTTGACTACTGGCAGCAAAGCCACGAGGTCGAAGAAGATGGCCCGGCTCATTGTTATCTGACTGATAGAGTGGAATATTCTTTGCCCATGGGTCTGGCCGGGAGAATTGCCGCTTCAGCCTTTGTCAGATCGGAATTAAGCCGCCTATTTCGCTACCGTCACGCTTTAATTGCTCGAGACATGGCCCTGCTCAAGCGCTATGGCCAAAAAAACTTGAAAATTCTTGTGAGCGGAGCCACCGGCCTGGTGGGCGAACACCTGGTGGCTTTACTAAACACTCAGGGTCACGAGGTTGTAAGGCTTAGCCGGCGACCTCCTGCAGGCGACGTCAATGCTATAGCCCCGGCCGGGCGCGAAAGTGGTAGCGAAATATTCTGGGATCCTCTGGCCGCAACCATCGAATCTGATTTACCGGGCGACCTCGATGCCGTGGTTCATTTGTCTGGCCGCAACGTCACGGCCGGTCGCTGGACTGTGGAAGAAAAGCAGATGATTTATCAAAGCCGGGTGAAAAGCACGCAGTATCTCTGCCAACTTTTAGCAGCCATGGACAAAAAGCCAGAAGTTTTAGTCAGCGCTTCCGCCATCGGCTTCTACGGCGAGCGCGGCTCCGAGCCCGTCACCGAAGATTCTAAGGCCGGCACTGGGTTTTTAGCCGAAGTTTGCTTTGACTGGGAAGAGGCCGCTGAGCTGGCACGTGCAGCCGGAATTCGCCTGGTGCAGGCTCGCATTGGCGCCGTATTAAGCCCTAAAGCCGGAGCCCTGGCAAAACTGCTGCCAGTCTTTAGCTCCGGAGCTGGCGGAAAAATCGGTGACGGCAAACAGTACTTTAGCTGGGTCTCTATTGATGATGTTTGCACCGCTATCTATCATGCCATTGTCACAAAAGAAGTAGAGGGGCCACTCAATGTGGTGGCACCCAATTGTGCCACTAATGCTGAGTTCACTCGGGCTCTTGGTCGCGCACTTTTCAGACCGACACTTTTTCCTGTGCCGCCAGGAGTTCTCCGCGTCGCTTTCGGCGAAATGGCCGACGCCTTGTTAATGGCCAGCGTGCGTGTTCTACCGCAAAAATTGAAGCAGACCGGTTACGAATTTCAAGATCCTGATTTGCTCGATGCCATAAAATTTCTTATCGGCAAAGGTGCCGGGCACCGTTAGAACAATTGATCATTTAAGGGTGGAAAAGGCATAAGTTTTATCAGTGGCGGCGATGAATGAGCTGCAATCTCCCCCTGGTTGACTGGCGGATGTTTAAGGCAAGCCAGAAGCAATGCGTCTTTGCCCCATTTCTTGCGATCGTTGTGACACCAGAAGGCACCTAGAAAAAGTTGCAAGAACTTTCGGCTCACTGATTGAAACCTGAAGTGTATAAATTCAATGATTTGATCGATATGGCTTTGCAGTGCTTGTTCGCTGTGGCCGAGCAATCTTTCTTTTAAACTGCTGTCCACCTCTAGTTCCTCCTCTGCTCTGACAAATTTTCCATCATTCAATTGACGGGCATAATTTCCCAGTTCCAACATCGTGAGATTGCTATTGAATTCTCCTACAGGCATAGTAGTTTGTGCCGAAAGCTGCTGGTAGAGAGCGTCGAGACTGAGAGGCTTTTCAGACAGCAAGGCCAAGATTTTTACTTGTTTTTCCGGCAGATCAAGTACTGCGGTTAGCCCTTTGTCCAGCGATTTTTCCAGGCGAATCTCGTGTTCTTTTTCAATCAAAATTTGTTCTACATATGGATGTTCTGCTCTGGGGCTATCAGTACTGCGCCTGGAGATGATTTTTTTAAATCGATGGGCCGAAACTAACAATGTTTCTTGCGGCATTTCATTTGCAATAACTACAAGCAATTTTTTGACGATGGAGTCAGCGCATGATGTTGTTGTAAGAGCAAGGCGCGCAAGCCGACTAGCGCTAATGGTCAAACCCTGTTCGTAAAGCTTGATTGCTACAAGCCAGGCAAGCAATTCTGAACATTGCTCCATCACAGTACCTTTGGTGGTTGTGACTATGGTTTTACAAGTCGCACACTGTGCTGTACGGTCGTCATCGCGTAAAACAAATTGCGATATTGCACATTTGCATGTCAGATCGCCTATACTCTGGCGCATTTTAAAAATGAGCGCAGCGGCTTGCTGATTGCAAGTAATTTCGCTGCATATTTTAGATGTGGCAATGGCTATTTTATAGTCATAGTCACATGAATGATTATTTCCCATATCAACCTCCTCGTCCGCGTGATATTAGATCAAACGAATTTTGGCGGTAAAAAGTTCAAATTTATTTTGATTAAATGGAAGGTTTCTATATTTTCTAAAATGAAACGATAACGTTTCATTTTGCAAAAAAAAAGGATAGAGCACCGTTTTGGGCTCAACTTAAACTCAAACGGTAACGTTTCAGTTTCTAGTGGTGCATGAACATAAAAGCACCGGCTACGGCCAGTACAAGCACCATCACAATTGTGGCAATCAAAACAGGGCTGATACCGGTTTGTGGCCGGGCATCGGTAGTCGCTACCTGGTCCGTTTTGTCGGCTTTGGCTGATTTGCGCGCTAATTTCTCTTCTGCAATGTCGGCTTCGCTGGGCAGGTCGCTGCCTTCATAAGATCTCATACGCGTCATGCCGGCACCGCCGCTGACTAGTTCTTCCATGGTGGCAGGCAAATCGGGCAAAGCATTGACTAATTGATTGACGCGTATTTTCAAGCCTTCTTCAAGGTGGGCTGCATCAGCTGGCGAATTACTGCAATCTAACAACGAATAACTGCCGTGCTGAATTTTCAGCATGGCAAACAAAGCAGGATAACCAATCATTTCATCGTTGAGCAGTCTGGCGCCCTGCACGTTAGTGCTTTTGGTAATCAAAAATTCGCCGTCAACCACGCCATCTTCAGAGGCCATGCGCGCAATGGCATATTCAGCTTTCTTGCTTTTAAAAATAGCGAGAAGCACTTCTTTGGTAGAGCGGTTCTCCCAAATTTTTCCCGACTCGATGGTGGGTAAGTTATTTAAAGACGAATTTGATGATTCGATTTCAGACTCATCGATAGCATCATTAACTACATCATCAACGCCATCATTCATAGATTCGTTCATGGACTGCTCCCACAGACTGGCTAGGTATGGAGTTCCAAAGTCACAGGACAATGATCAGAGCCGTGGACATTGTTGAGGATACCAGCATTGACAACATTGTCGGTCAATTTGCTCGAAGTGAAAAAGTAATCGATGCGCCAACCGACATTGCGCTCCCGGGCGCCGCTGCCCATATGCCACCAACTATAGTTATGGGGATCTTTGTTGTACATGCGAAAAGTATCGCTATATCCAGCAGTGATTAGTTTGTCGAGCCATTCCCTTTCGGCCGGCATAAAACCTGAGACTGTCTCGTTGGCTTTAGGCCGGGCCAGGTCAATAGCCATGTGAGCAGTGTTGAAGTCACCGCAGACCGCCAGCTTTTTTCCCTCTTTAGTCAGCTGGTCGGCCCATCTATAGAAGGCATCGTAAAACTCCATTTTAAATAGCAGACGCTCTGGATTCTGGGCACCATTGGGAAAATAAATATTGGCCATCACAAAATCGCCGAAGTCGGCCACGAGGGTACGTCCTTCGCAATCGAAGCGTTGTACCCCGAAACCTTCTTTAACTGATATGGGTTCGTGCCTGGTGTAGATTGCCACTCCGCTGTAGCCTCGTCTTTCAGCATGAGAGAAAAAGCATTTGTAGCCTTTTCGTTCCATGATTTCAGGTGTCAGCTGATCGGCTGAAATTTTGGTTTCTTGCAAACCGACAATGTCCGGTTGCAAGCCTTCCATCCAGTCGTAAAATCCTTTTTTGGCGGCAGCGCGAATGCCGTTGATGTTCCAGGAAACAAGCTTTAGCTTTGACACTTTTTTTCCCTTTTCAAAAGACAGGCGCACTGGCAATAAGCTAGTGCGCCTGTTTATTTTAAACTCAAAGAGAAATTATTTCTTCGAGCCTACTGGTGTTTTGGCGTTGCTTTTAGCCGAATTTACCGCTTCCAGCACGCCTGCATGAACAATTTCGCCCTGGTGAATATTTACGCCGAGGTGTAAAGCTGGATCATCAAGACAAGCTTGGTAGCCGAATTTAGCTAGTTTGGATGCATAGGCCATGGTGGCATTGGTCAGTGCCCGAGTGGATGTCCATGGAACAGCTCCAGGGATGTTGGCCACGCCATAGTGCACCACGCCATCAACTTCGTAAACTGGTTGAGAGTGAGTGGTGGCGTGAATGGTTTCGATACATCCGCCTTGGTCGATGGCCACGTCAACAATGACGGAGCCTTTTTTCATTTTGCTCACCATTTCTCTGGTGACGATTCTTGGTGCTTGTTTGCCAGGAATCAGTACTGCTCCGATAACTAGATCGGCGCTGGGCAAGAGGCTTTCGAGGTAGTGACCGACTGAGAACACTGTGCGTACCTGGCCGCCGAATACGTCATCGAGATAACGCAATCTATCTAGTGAAAGATCGAAGATGGTGACGCGAGCGCCAAGTCCGACGCCAATTTTTGCGGCGTTAATGCCGACTACGCCGCCGCCAATGATGATGATTTCGCCTGGTTCTACGCCGGGTACGCCGCCAAGAAGCACGCCACGACCGCCCATAGGTCGCTCGAGATATTGAGCACCGATTTGTGTGGCCAGACGTCCGGCAATTTCAGACATTGGTGTGAGCAAAGGCAATTGGGCGTTTGCTGTTTGCACCGTTTCGTAAGCGATACAGGTAGCGCCGCTTTTGGCCAGGTCTTCAGCCAGTTTTGGAGCAGCTGCCAGGTGCAGGTAGGTGAAGAGCAACTGATCTTTTTTCAGCATTGCTACTTCTTGAGCTTGAGGCTCTTTCACTTTCAAGATCAAATCAGATTCGCCAAAAACGGAGGCGGCATCAGGAAGAATCTTGGCGCCCACAGCCTTGTACTCATCGTCGCTCATACCGGAGCCAACGCCGGCGTTTTTCTCAACGTAGACTGTATGACCTTCGTTTACCAGTGTTTTTACACCGGCAAGCGTGATGGCAACGCGGTATTCGTTGTCTTTAATTTCTTTCGGCACTCCAACCTTAGCCAAGGTCTCACCCTCCAATATTGCGAACCTAATCTCTAAATGCTTCTTGCGAAGTAATTCACGAGAGGATGAAATTCTATCCCGCAATATGTCGTTACCATATTCTCTTGATAGATGTTTTATGATTGACGCCGCTTGGCAACCGCAAAAGCCGTTTTTTGTCAATTTTTGACCGGTTTCCCCTGGCTTTTGACCACTCTGCCAATTGCGCAGCCGACATTGCTAGAATCTCAAACAGAAACCTGAACAACTGAAAGAGCATAAAAATGAACGACATAGTGATCGTAAACGGCGCACGCACCGCTTTTGGCGCATACGGCGGTGGCCTGGCCACAAAAACTGCCACTGATTTGGCGGTAGAAGCCACTCTCGGGGCGATTGAAAGGGCGGGCGTCGAGAAAGAATCAGTTGATTCGGTAATTATGGGCAACGTCATCCAAACCAGCAAGGACGCCATTTATTTGGCAAGGCATGTGGCTCTGCGAGCCGGTTTGAAAGAAAATACTCCCGGTCTGATTCTCAATTTGCTTTGCGGATCAGGGGTCTACGCCGTAGCCAACGCCGCTATGCAAATCGATAACGGCATGGCTACTACAGTGATTGCCGGAGGTACAGACCATTTGTCCAGCACTCCCTATAGCAGCTGGAGCACGCGCTGGGGCGGGCGCATGGGCCACATGGAACTGTGGGACGGTCTTGACATCCGCGACACTTACGCCAAAGCTTCTATGGGCGAAACGGCTGAGAATTTGCAGGAAAAATATAAAATCACCCGCCAGGAGCAGGACGAATTTGCTTTGCGCAGTCAGCAACTGGCAAAAGCAGCGGCTGAAAGCGGACGACTAAAAGAAGAAATTCGCGCCATTGAAATTCCTTCTAAAAAAGGTCCCATTGTCATTGATCGCGATGAGCACGCCCGTCCAGAAACTACCATTGAAGGTCTGGCCAAATTGAAGCCGGCTTTCCGTAAAGACGGCAGCGTCACCCCCGGCAATGCTTGCGGTATCGTCGATGGTGCTGCGGCGCTTGTGGTCACCAGCTTGAAGAATGCCGAGAAAAATAAACTCAAGCCACTCAGCCGAGTAGTGTCGTGGGCGGTTACCGGCGTGCCGCCGGAAATTATGGGTATCGGCCCTGTGCCTGCCATTCCCATGGCCTTAGAAAAAGCTGGCTTGAAGATGGGAGACATAGATCTTTTTGAAATCAACGAAGCCTTTGCTGTGCAGTACCTCGCTTGCGAAAAAGAATTGCACCTTGATCGCGACATAGTTAACGTCAACGGCGGCTCCATTGCCCTGGGTCATCCTTTTGGAGCTACCGGTGCCAGACTATTGCTCTCCATATCGATGGAGCTGCAAAAGCGCCAGAAACGCTATGGTTGCGTCAGCTTGTGCGTCGGCGGCGGAATGGGTATCGCCATGATTGTGGAACGCATCTAGGTAAAAACTGGAACGCTCCTAGGTAAAAACTGCAAAGCAAAAAAGAGAGACCGAATGAAAAATTCAGTCTCTCTAATATTTCTGTTCAACAGCTACTGAAACTAATTAGTTATAGAAGCTTACGCCTTTGCGGCTGGCTGTTGGTTTGATGATTTGCGAAGACGGTCCGTAAACCTTGATGTGCACTGGCTTTGCTTCTGCATTGGCAGCGTCGGTACTTTCAGTGGCTTCAGGCACCACTTCTCTTGAGTAAGCGATCAAACCACTGTTTCTTGCCACCGATGCCGGCAAAATCGAAGGAGCATATGCTGGTGGTGGTGGCACGAGGTAAGCACCGCGATGGCCCTTGCCTTTTGCTTCCACACTGGATGGATTAATGTTGATGCAGCAAGCCAAAAGAGCCGCTGTGGATAGTAAGAAAATTGATTTTCTCAACACTATTGAAACCCCGCTGAAAATAAAATTAGCAAATAAGACAGGCCGGAAGGCTTGTCGTCAATTTAGCTAGAACGATCATACCACCGCCTTCCGCTCCTTAAACCTTTGCCTATCGCTTGTAAAGACAAAGCCACTGATGGCTAAATCAGTGACTTAAATACTGTTGACGATTTGCTGGCTTAGATTTCAGCTGTTAAACCACTTAGATGAACGAGGGTGCCTGCGCTCGGCGAAACTATCGACATTTTTGGCGTCGAGAGGCTCCCAGGTGGCCACTGATTGGCCCCACCAGGCTTTTGCATCGGTCACGGTAGCATCGGTTTTGCGTTTCGGACTATGATTTAATCCGCGCTCGGCCTCTACCCTCAATTTCTCCAGTCTGGCCTGTTCCATCAAAGCCATAAACTGTGTTTCCACATCAGTTGTGGCACTGGCCAGGTCAGGCACGTCGGGCGTTCGATTCGCCAGTGAATCCAGGTTGCGCTGCCATGGGTGGGCGGCGTCGTCACCAGGACTGGGTAAAGCCTCATATTCTTCGTGCTTATCGCGAACGAACAAACGGCGTAGTGGGCTGACAAGTTTCTGAAAAGAAATCATAGTAATTCTCCAACGACTATTGCTGAGTCTGAGGATGTATTCCCATGACAACCGGGCGGTAACGGTGGTATATGCCACGTTACGAAGTCGTTACGTTGGCATCAGGCATGGAGTCTCAGTTACGGCTTCGTAATGTGCCGTTGTAAGCATTACTGACGCAGCCTGCCAATTAGGGTGAATTGGCACTAAAGGCCGATTTAGTGAACCAGCTCAGCTTCTTGAGCAGCCAGTACGAGCTGTGGCACGGCCTGCTCAGTCTTTGGGAGGTCTAATCTCAATTGATATTCGCCCGGCGGCTCGAAGCAGTGAATGCAGCGCGCTTCATATTGAGCGTCGCCCACCAGGATCTGTTCGCTTGAATGCACCACCCGCTGGGTGCGGCAGGCGAAATCTGAACCGCATTTGCGGCAAACGGCCAGTAATTTGTCGACGCGGTCGGCCAGAGCCAAAAGACTAGGCACTGGGCCAAAAGGCTTGCCGCGGAAATCGAGATCAAGGCCGGAGGCGATGATTTTTTTCTTCTGTCTAAGTAGATTGAGAATGACGTCGATAATCTCGTCTTCAAAGAATTGGCTTTCGTCAACGCCAATTACGACAGCGTGAGAGGAATATTTGAGGA
The DNA here is from genome assembly GCA_021772135.1 of Candidatus Obscuribacter sp. Taxonomy (GTDB): domain Bacteria; phylum Cyanobacteriota; class Vampirovibrionia; order Obscuribacterales; family Obscuribacteraceae. The sequence continues at coordinate 42,912 of JADYXQ010000003.1, read as the reverse complement.
TATCGCGGGCGGAATCAACCACGATTGCCTGTGAGGCCATGCCATTGCGCGATTCGACATGATTAGGGCGAGAACGCGTATCGGTGGTGGGGCGCACAATAATTGTGGGCAAATAGGCCAGGCGCGCTCTTTCGATTCGTCTAATCAGCTCGCTTGATTTACCGGCGCTCATGCAGCCGACAATCATTTCAAATCGATATCCGCTAAACATGAAAGTGGTCTCCGCAAAATGAATTTGTCTTACAAGTGGCCGGCACAGGCAAATCACTCGCCTGGCGTTTTTCAAATAATCTAAGCTCTAATGGTAACCAAATCTGAAGCTGTTTTGCTAGATCAGATCAGTTTCATATTTCTTCACCTGATAAGCGCCTCACTGATTTTGCAGTGCTATCGAGCTGATATCGATCTGGTACCGATCGATATACTGGGAGGCAAATGCCCCTAGCACCGCCTATGGTGCCAGGCTGAGATTCTCTAAAATATTCTCGGTGGACGGTAACAAAATTACATTTGCTACGCAGGAATGATTGAAGGCGCGTATAGCGGTGCGAATTTGATCAATCGATTGCAAGAGACTGTTGGCGGCCAGAGTCAATGCCGGTGCGCCACTATCACCGAGAGAATTTTGCAGGGCCAGGCTGACGCAGACATCTGCGCCTATAACCTTGATGCAGCTTGCCTGCAGTGCCGCCGGGGCAGGTGAGTCGTTTTTCAAATCTTTCAAACGAGAGAGATTCTGGCAAACTTTGCTCAGCTCAATGGCCAGTTCTTTCAATATAGATGAGACAGTGAGCAGGTCTGCTAATGATGCGTTAACCAGACCATTGCCGATTATTTCTTCACCACCACGCAATTTAAAACCGCTGGCAAGTGAAAGTTCTCTCACCAGGCTTTCGCGATAAGTGCGGTTGCCGCGAAATGACACTTCGAGCAATCTTTCTCTGCCTTCAGCCAGTCGGCGAATCACTCTTTCGGCGGTAGTGCCGAAATTATTGAAGTCTCTGGCAGAGCGCAACTCAGGCTCATTTTCATAACCTAGCCCGCGCAAACTCTTTTCAATTTCCAGCGATTTACGTCGCAACAGACGTTCTAGATCAAGCAAGGCCGACGAAAGTTCGCGGCTGGCAACGAGCAATGCCAGCTTGGCACCGACCACGTAAGCGTCTTGCCCTGTCAGTTCCAGATCGCTCTGGCTGAGACCAAGGGCCGAAGTCTGCTCGGCTAAATTAGAAGGATGCAGGCCCAGTATTTCAGCAGCGCGGCCAGTGACAACTTCGTTGAGATTGTCGAGCAGAGCTTCGCCGCCGGGTGATAAAAGCGGGTCGACTACTAATTCTTCGCGCCATTGGCCATTGAGAATTTCGTCGCATACTTGAGCTTTAATGCGCGCTAAGGAGCTGCTTGCTTCAACTGATTCGCGCACCAGAGCAAGCTTTGCCTTAAATACCAGAAGCAAACCATCTATTAAGAGAGGGTGGGCGGTTTCTTGTAGACGACCTTCCACCGGCTTGAAATGCTCCAGCCAGCGCGCCGTACGCGTACCCCAGTGAGCCTGAGCCGGCACCTGAATATCGCCCAGGGCATCGCTTTCTAATCGCAACTCTAGTTTTTTAATGGTCATCGCTTTAGTCTAGCGTGCAAATTTGAAACGTAACAGTGCCGCCGACTTACTTATGGCACCGGAGCAGATTCTATTTCATTTAAAATTTTTGTCGCCAATGCAGTCAGCGCCGGGTTCGTCGGCAATCTAGAACTATTTGTAAAACTTAGATAATTGCGCAATTGTTGACGGGCCTCGGCGTAGTTGCCCTGACCGGCCAGAGCCAGGCCCCGCAATAATGGCACATTGATGTCGCGGCCCCCCAGTGTGCCAAAGCGATCTACAGCTTTTAGCGCTGCGGCATAATCGCCGCTGTCGATCAGGCATTTGCTCAAGCCTAAATGAGCTAAAGGATTCATCGGATCAATGACGATGGCACGCTGATAGTCGGCCAGTGGTTCTTTGCTGTAGCCCATTTTCGACAGTGTATTGCCCAGATTGACACGCAGTTCGGCACTGTCCATGTCAACCGTTTTGGCTTGCGTCAGCGACTGGCGATATTGATCGAGAGCACCGGCTGCGTCGCCGTTTTGATCGAGAATGAGGCCAATCCAGAAATGCACAGGAAAATTATTAGGTCTCACCGCCTCAAATTGGCGGAATGAATTTAAGGCCGATGCATAATCGTTGGCGAGAAAAAAGTTTTTGCCTTCAGTAAGCAGTCGATCACTTGCTACCACTGCAGATGCTTGCAAAGCTTTATCAGTATTGAGGCTCTGCCCGGAAGCGGGGCTGATAGCGAACCTGCACAGAGCGGCGAGAACAACGATACTAAGTACCGCTGTTCGAAGCAAAAGCCTGATTTTAATTGCTGTGACCATAAAAAGTAGTGTACAGCACCGTTTATCTGGGCTGATTATTTGTTTCTTTTTTCGTTTTGATCAAGGCTGTTTTTGCCCGACAAAATTGGTGCCACCATCATTGATTTGGCTGGACGCAATACGTCTCCAGACGGTTTGGGAGTTAGATCGGTGATTCTGCCTTCCACTGCCGAGAGTTTGCTCGGGTCTAAAACTTTGCCGCGAATATAATCGCCGATTAGATCAACCTGGGAGATTTTCAGCGGTGTGACCGACAATTCTTTATGCACCTGCTCTAGTGTTTTGTCGCCGAAGATGCCATATTTCCACCACTTTTCTAGAGGGTGGAAACGTGCGGCGATAGAATATGTTTTTTCAGGATCGATGGCTTCGTAGACCCCGTTATTCAACAACTGCAAACCTGAAACTCGCTGACCGTCGCCGCCTTTAGAGGTAAGCCCAGGTTTGGTGGCGTCGTACGAATATTTCAGACCGCTCACTTGAACGAAATTGCCGGGCTCATCTACGTGCTCGGTTACCTGTTCGGCAAATAGATTTTTTACCTGGGCACTGAGGCTTGGTTTTTCCGCAGCTACCCTTTCGCGCACACCATATTCGATGGCGTCTTTGAGCTGAGCTCCGGTTAAATTCATCATCGCCAGTTCTTGTTGTTCGCCTTCGCGTTTGCCGGCATTCATGACGATATTGGCGATATCGAGACGGTTCAAGGGTATATCTGCGGCAATACCGGTGCGAATGCCGCCGGAATTCACCAGCACTGCCTGCGGTGCCTGATCGCCCAGTTTATCCTTGAGGCCGAATCTAATGGCATCGGCCATCAAGTTGCCCATGGAAGTTTCTTGATTGCGAGAACCGGCCGCGCTATATGGTTTTACCGCATGACTATCAAATACCTCATTTTTTAAAGCATTGATATCAGAAGCAGTGTCGTCAAGGAATTTACGAATGGTTGGATTTTCGGCAATGTCATCTGTAATCTGGTGCAAACGGCTGGTGGTGGCATAGCGGTGGGCTGTGCCGTCCGGCAAAATTGCCTGGTTGAATTCTCCTAACCAGTTGCCGCTGTGACCGGCCTGCACGATTGGAATTTCAAATTTGCCTTTTGTATCGGCACTGGAAACGCTGAACTTGCTGTTGCGCCCGAATGGATTCAGTCTGGATAAACCGGATGCACCTTCTGCTTGCGAACCGACCCATAGTGGCCGGGGTAGAGCGTCGTGGGAATGTCCTCCGACAATGCCGGCCACTTTGAGATTCTTTTCGATTAAATAGCGAGCCAGTTTAATGTCTTCACCGAGACCAAGATGTGAATGAATTTGGAAGATCGTCACACCTTCTTTTTTCAGCGTATTAATGGCGTCTTCTGTGGTTTTGTGTGGGTCTAAGTATTTAAGTCCGCCTACGGCCCCTTCTTCGGTGGTGACGCCGATGGTACCTAATTTAGTTTTGCCCCAGGGAGTTTCTACTTCGCGCACTACATAGGGTTTTAAAATGCGCTGATATTGCGGATGGGCCGAGACATCAAGATTAGAGGCAATGAGAGAGACGTCGGGATGTTTCTGCAGGAGCGGTTCCATAATGGCCGGATAACGCGGCACATCGGCTCTGCCGCCAGCGGCGTCATAGGCATGGTTGCCCGGCACCAGCTCTTTAACTCCCATTTTCATGATCGCTTCGTTTTCGATTTGCCCGCCATTGGTGAAAGCAAAATTGACCCGACCCGATTCAATGTCGCCTGGCACAATGAAGCGCGACTCCACCCCTTTGGCGGTGGAGGCGGCCACGCGCTGATCGAGCACTGTTTTAATACGCGGCAATTGTTCGGTATTGCTGTGGAAATCATTTATATGATAGGTGTCGAGCCTGAGCAAATCCGCATCTGGTTTAACGGCGTTTTTTACCCGGCCGATAATCTCGGTGCGGCGGCTGATGGCTGTGCCTCCGCCTGTGAGTAGACCGCCGAAGGCGGCACCGTATATAGTGTCGAGACCGACAGCGCCGGCAGTATTTTTCAAGCCGGTAAGAGGCGCATTTTTGAATTCGTCCCAGTTTTCATTGACTCTGTGAGGCAGGCTCCAGATGCCGGCTCCGGAAGCACCGCCGGTCACGCCGCGCACGACATTGGCTTTGAGCCCGTGCATGACAGACTCTTTGGTGATGATTTTGCCGGCCTCTTCAGCCAGAGATTCGGCCATATTGGCGCCCAGTGACTGGCGACCGAGATTTACCAGATATTTTTTTGCAACCAGTCTTTCTGTGGCGCTGGCGCCGATACCCGCCAGGGCGTCCACTCCCCCCCAGGCTAAATCGGCGGCTGACGCCGTGCGATCTTTCTTATCGAGCATCACCGCTTCCATGCCGCTCTTGGTGCCGTATTTGACTAACGACCCTGCGGCCATGGCCATAGGAATAGTGAGCGCTTTGCCCCAATTGTGAGTAGCTGCGGCTGTGGCGATGGAAAATACTACTGTGCCTGTAATGCCGGCGGCCAGACTGCTGGTCATTTCGGCGGCGGCTTGCTTGAAGCTCGGGTCGGCTTTGTCTGATTTAGATTTGCCGGCAGCGGTGAGCTCCATCAAGTTCAAGCCACCATTTACAGGCGGCTGTGACGAATCACTTGAATGAACTGCTTCCAACTTGGGCAAATCACAACCCCTTTACAATTAAAGATAAGATTAAGGTAGTAATCTAGATTTTGATAAGGTGGTCGTCCCACAAAGTTTCGTAATCGCCCCACTAGACTGACTGAATTAATGCAAAGCTGCCAATTGATAGAAGAAGTTCCGGCCGTTTGTCTCTTTTGCTCCGCCAATTTATGTTTGCGGCAACAGGTACTCAATCTTGCCCTTGGTGAAGATAAAGACGTGCTCTGTCTTAAGTGTCTGGCGGCCGATAATAATAAGAGCGCAGAAGAACTACTCGACTCATTGGCCGCTTATATAGTTAGTCGCGAATGTTTTGCCAAGCAGTGGAAAATCTATGGAGGGCCTGAGCTTTGCCCTGACCCGGTGGGCTGCTTGCCTGACCTTTGTTTTAAAAAAAGAGACTAACTAAAGAGACTAACTAAAAGGAAGCGGATGGAAAGCGACCACAATCAAGCGGTTTTTCTCCTCGATTTACGCGGGGTGGCCTGCCCGATGAATTTTGTCAAAACTCGTTTAAGATTAGACAAAATGGCCACCGGTGAGCTTCTTGAGGTGTTGCTCGATGACGGCGAGCCCATCGAAAGCGTTACCAGCAGTGTCACAAGCGAAGGTCATGCAGTTGAAAGTTCAACAAAAATTGAAGCAAATTATCACAGACTAATAATTCGGAAGACAGCAGCTGCATAGGACCTCCTGGTCCTTTTTGTTGCGTTTGTCCGATGCCTGAGTCTCTTTCAGGGGCGATTTCGGTAAAAAACCGTTATCATGGCTTTTTTCAGGCCTGTTTTATTTTTGTCGGCGGTTCAGGAAACAAATAGCAGCCAATGTTGAAAGTCATTTTTCTCGCAATCACTATAACTACGGTGTGCCAAACAACAGCTCTCGCGCAACAAAGCCACCGCATTGTTCATGATGTCGCACCTGGTACCGTCGCCGCACCAGATTTGGTGCAACTGAAAGCCAGGGTAGACGAAGAACCTTCTGATGCAAAAGTGCGGTATGCCTACGCTGAAGGCCTGCGCAAATTAGGACGCATCAAAGAAGCGAGCCATGAGTATCTGGCGGTAACCGAACTCGATCCGGCTTTTTATCACGCCTATCACCAGCTTTCTGTCATTTCAGCTGACAAACAATTACTTGATGATGCTGTTAGTCGCCTCAACTTTGCTAAAGCTGAAAAACCCAAAGATCTATTTCTGCGTGTTGCCCTCTCTGAACTTTACGAGAAAAAGGGTGACAGCTATACTGCCGGCAAAGTACTGGTAGACCTAGTTTATGACAATGGTGTGCCTGAAAAATATGCCGCGAAAATCAATCAACGCATCAGATTTTTGCAAGCTAAAGCAAAACATAGTCACGGCTTAGACAAAGCCTTTGCCAGCGATGACACCATGGAGACTAATCCACCACCGCTGCCGGACGCCACTCTTAACCGCGACCTGTCTATATCGAAAGTAAAAGAGCCACGAGTGATGCAAGGATTCGGCCATGCCACACTGCTTCCATAATCGCCGCCTGGCAGTGATAAGTGTCACCTGCGTTTTAGGCCTCGCTGCCTGTTCAGGGCGAGTTGACCCTCCGTCAGAGCGCTTCGGCAAGCTCGAGCAAAAAAACACTATACATGTGGAATCTGAAGCACCGGGCACTGTGCAGGGCTCACACCAGTTTGATATGAACGCTGAGACCGTGATTTCAGACGGCTGTTTACACGCCTGGCGTAAAGCTTGCGCCGGCGATGAGAAGACGGCCATGGCTGAACTGGAAGCACTGAACAAGAAATATCCGCAAATTTTGACGATTGAAATGATGATGGGCCAGGTGCTCGAGCATTTCGGCAAGAGTGAAGAAGCGATTGTGCACTACCGAAAAGCGGCGGTGGGTAACGAGTTCAGTTCGCTGCATTCGTTCAAGCTGGCTCAGGCTTATCGCAAAGCCGGTAAGAATGCGGAAGGCATTGTTATTTATCGCAAGCTCATAAAGTTGGCTCCTGACTTTGATGCCGCCAAGCTCGGCCTGGCTGATTGCCTGGCCACCACAGAGGCCGGCAAGGCGGAAGCGAAAACACTGGTGATGGAAGCGCTCAAGAATCCGCCCACAGATCAGCCTACGGCTGACCTCTTGAAGAAGCTGAGGACCAAACTGGGTCTTGATGCCGCCGATAAAACCGCAAAGTAGGTTGATAGAAACAGTCTAAAAATGAGACTGTTTTGAATGCAAGCCAATATTTTCTAAGGTTCTCCGCAGCCAAACTGTGGTTCTAGGGCCTTTGCTGGTCGTACAATATGGAAAGTGAATATACTTTTTGTCAGTGTTTAGAGGCTAATCGCCTCGCAACCTGTTTTAGCAGCGAGGAATGAGTCGTGGTCAAAGAAGCTAGTGCCTTAGAAGCAGCAAGCAAAAACGCTGTAGAAGAAATTTCGATCGACGGATTTGATTATATTGAATTTTTTGTCGGCAATGCTCTTCAAGCCAGCTATTACTACAATCGCGGTTTCGGATTCGACATTGTCGGTTATCGCGGTCTAGAAACCGGTAATCGCGAGGCTGTTTCGTATGTGCTCAAGCAAGAGAAAGTTGCTATCGTTTTGACCGCAGCACTGCAACCAGGTCACGCTGTCGCCGAGCACGTGCAAACGCACGGCGACGGTGTTAAGAACGTGGCCATGCGCACTCGCGACGTGCGTAAAGCCTACGAGACTGCCATTGCCCGTGGTGCACGCTCAGTGCAAGAGGCTACCACTGTTACCGATGAACACGGCACTTACATTTCTGCCGCCATCGCGACTTATGGCGAAACTGTTCACACTTTCCTCGACCGCACAAACTATAAAGGCTTTGCTCCCGGCTTCAAAGAAGTTGAGAAGAAAGGCGTCTCAGTGGGCTTAGCCTCTATCGACCACGTGGTCGGTAATGTGGAAGGCAATAAGCTTGACCAGTGGGTTGAGTTCTATAGCAAGATTTTCGGATTCCACATCTATCAATACTTTGACGCCAAAGATATCAGCACCAAGTATTCCGCTTTGGTTTCGAAAGTAATGGCCAACAAGAGCGGTTCCATCAAACTGCCTATCAACGAGCCATTTGATGAAGGTTTGCGCAAATCGCAAATTACCGAATATCTCGACTTCTATCACGCTCCCGGTGTGCAGCACATTGCCATCACCACCCGCGATATCATCGCCACCGTTAAAGAATTGCGTCAGCGCGGTATCGAATTTCTCAATGCTCCACCGTCCTATTACGAAGCTCTGTCTGCACGGGTAGGCGCCATCGACGAGAATATTGAAGAACTGGCCAAATGGGGCATTCTTGTGGACCGCGAGTCGGAAGGTTATTTGCTGCAGATTTTCACCAAGCCGGTGCAAGATCGTCCTACGCTTTTCTTTGAAGTAATTCAGCGCAAAGGTGCTAAAGGTTTCGGCAAAGGCAATTTCCAGGCTTTGTTTGAATCGATTGAGCTTGAACAGGCCTCCAGAGGCAATCTCTAGGCAATATGCCGGGCGAAGTTTTACACTATCTCGATGAGCACATTCAGCCGCTACGCGCGGCCGTAACTGAACTCAGCGCACTCAGCGAGCAGCCTGCCATTGGTGCCGTAGACAATAGCGTCGCTTATCTCGATAGCTCAGAGTCAAGCCAGGCGGTCGTCAAAGATCCCTATTGGCCTAAGTGGAACAGCCCATGGTGGCACACTTTGTTGCTCGACGAACTTGGCCTGGCCACTCGCATACCGGTCACTTTTATCGACCAGTATGCCGAAGCAATCGATAAGCATTATCTGCATTTCTTCCCTTTTAAAGAAGAAGAAATTCCCAGCGGATTTGATTCGACCCTCAATGTAGCCTGTCACTGTTATTTAGGTTCGGTCTATCGCGTCTTCTATGACACCAAACTATTTGATGCTGATTTGAAATTGCTCGACGGCCGTATCCTTTCAGGAAAAACCGCCGTGGCCCGCACTATTCCCAGCGATTCATTCGATGCATCGCCTGATCATGAGCGGGCTTTGAGCTGGGTGCGCCCCTGGTTCGTTAGATATAAGATGGAGCAAGGCGGGCTTAATTGCGACGAGTCTAACTATTTGCGCGATCATCCCAGCTGTTCGGTGCTCTCCACGCTTCCCGCTTTAGAGGCCCTTCTTGGCCTCGATACTAATTTGCTGAGCGAAGAAGAGTTGCTCTTTTTAGATCAGGGCGTGGAATATTTGCTTGAAAGAAAATTGTTTCGCTCTAAGCGTACCGACGAAGTTATCGACGAGAATTGGCTGATGCCGGCCTTCCCGCGCTTTTATTTCTATGACGTTCTGCGCGGCCTCACCCTGGTTACTAAATGGGCCCTGAAAAGATCTCGCAAAATACAAAGGGCCGCCATTAGCGAAGCTCTTGAGCATGTGGCCGCCCACGCAACGGCAGCCGGTTTTGTACCAAAGCACTCACATGTTAAAGGGCTTGATACTTTGATTTTCATCGATAACGGGCACGAGCGGGGCCACCCTGCTTCTTCGTTCACCTTGCTTGACGCCGTTGATCGGCCTGGCGAGCCCAGTCTGGCTCTGACGCAAGAATATCTAGGCCTTTTACTCAGACTCAAATATATGTCTGACGGGCGTTTATTGCGCTAAAAAAATTACTCGGCAATGACAATGCCTGCGCCGGCCTTTTTGCAAGCTTTAAGCAAATTTTTGTCGAGAGCGTCGTCAGTAATAATCGAGCCCACTTCATTGAGCCAGGCAATGCGATATGGTGCCGCTTTACCAAATTTTTCGCTGCCGGCCAGAATAATGGTATCGGCCGATTGATTAATAAAAGCCCGCTTCACCAGCGCGTCGTCAGGGTGTGAAACCGTGGCGCCGAACTCTTCGTGAATGCTTTCCACGCTCACCAGAGTAAGATCTGCTTGTATGGTTTCAATTTCTTTTAATAGCCCGGGCCCCATGGTAAGTAAAAGCTCTTTCACTACTTTGCCCCCCAGAAGCCGCACGTGACTGTCTGTGTGCTCGGTTAAAGCAATGGCTGTAGGCAAGCTGTACGTGATAAAAGTGGCTTTTAAATCTTTGGGCAAAAACTGTGCCACCATGCCGGTAGTAGTGCCGCCGTCGATAAACACCACCTGGCCGGCGCTCACCATTCCTGCTGCTTTTTTGGCAATGGCCGCCTTTTCACCTACCGCTTCTTTTTGCCTTTTTGTGTAACTCATGGGCACATTGCCTACGGGCAGTGCACCACCGTGCACTCTTTTAATCAAACCGGCGCTTGCCAGGTCTTTGAGGTCGCGCCTGATTGTATCTTCTGAAACATTGAGTTGGGCAACCAGCTCAGAAGAGAGCACGCGACCGCGTTCGGCCAGTGCTTTGAGGATATTGTCTTTGCGTTCCTGGTTAAGCATTTTATGTTTTTTGCCGTTTAGTACTTGTAGTTTGCGGGATTTTGCGTGTATGATCGGAATTATAATGGATTTTGCGTGTTTGTGCATGCTGGGCATCTAGTTAGAGGAATGAACATAATGAGCGACAGCAAAAAAGAAAGCGGCACTTTGATAAAATTTCCTTTTAAAGCTGCTGCTATAGATCTGGACGGCACTTTGTTGTCGGCCGACAAAACCGTCAGTCAGGCAAACTTAAGTGCCATCAAGCTTTTAAGAGATCATGGTTGCCAGATCATCATGGCTTCCGGCCGTCGTCATGAAGATATTCTGCCAACTTATCATCACCTCGGCTTGACCGGTCCGGTGATTTCTTGCGACGGCATCGTCATCAAAATGCCTCTCAGCGGAGAAGTTTTGCTTGAGAAAAAACTGCATCAAACCCTTGCCCACACTCTGATTCAAGAGGGGCGCGAGCATAATCTCAGCGTTTACTATTATCACAGCGAGTCTGTTTTTTACTGCCAAGAAAACGAGTGGACGCTGAAATATCAGGCCTGTACCCGTTCGCGCAAACCAATCAAAAATGAATATTTGCATGAGCTGAAGGGCGATGGCGCTCAGAAAATCGTTTTTTGCCACCATCCTGAACGCATCGCTGAGCTACGAGCTTCGCTTACCGAGCGCTATCAAGATCACATGCAAATAGTTGAAAGTGAACCAGGTTTTCTCGAATTTATGCCGCTAGCTACCAGCAAATTTACCGCCTTGCAAGAACTGGCATTTAAACTAGGTTTTCACACCGATGACGTTCTGGCTTTTGGCGACAACTGGAACGATGTAGATATGCTCTCCGGTGTGGGCTTTGGTGTGGCGATGACCGATTCAAGCGAAAGTGCCTGGCAGGCAGCCAAGGCAATTTCGCCTGCTGGTGATTCTGCTACTTCTTTTGCCCGAGCAGTTGAGTTAGTATTTGATCGCTTCTATCCGTCGCGAGCAATTCTTGCCCAGGCAATGGAGCAAAGCGGTCAACCCAAACTGCAACTGGTCTAAATTCTGTCTTCCATTTGTCTCGCCGAACTTACTGAGCATTTACTTGAGAAATCAAGCAGTCGTTTGCTGCTTGGAGTAGACGGCTGCGGCGGCTCAGGCAAGAGCACCTTTGCAAAGCGCCTGGCGGACGCACTGGCGCAAGCCGGCGCCTCAGCCCAGGTAATACACATGGATGACTTTTGCAAACCGTCGGTGCAGCGACTACCTCAGTGCGAATCATTGGCTTTGATCGGATCTGATTTTGATTGGCAGCGCCTGCGTCGGGATGTACTTAAGCCCTTGAGCGAAAATAATGCAGGTTATTACCAGCGATATGATTGGGCCAGCGACCAGTTGGCCGAATGGTGCGAAGTCTCGAACCAGGGCATCACACTGGTGGAAGGAATCTATTCCACACGCTATGAGCTCGATACTTTTTATGATCTGACCTTTTGGCTGTATTGTTCGCGCAGCGAACGACTTGAGCGAGGCATAGCACGCGACGGTGAAGCTAAAAAAGAGTTGTGGGAGAAATTCTGGATGCCGGCCGAAGATCGCTATGTCGAATTAGACGAGCCCCACCGCCGCGCTAAATTGCTTGTGGACGGCTCAGGTAGCAGCGATCACATTTCTCTGCGTTGCGATTTAGATGGATTTCTCGCCGCGAGCAACCATTGAAAGTTCGAGCAACATGCGCTTCATTTTCATAACTGCGCCTTCCAGCTGTTGCAACATCACCATTCTGGTATTCAAGCTATCGATGGTTAGACCCTGCGGTGACTAACGCTGGCTGTAATTATATCGAGCTGATTGCGAGAACTTGGGTCAGTGAAATCAGGCAAATTTTTATCGCTAAGCCAGCGACTAATTAACTGTTCGCGTCTGGTTTTGCCACTACTATCTTCGGGTGGAACAGATTGCAAAAAATGCCACACCGACAACGGATAGTCGATATCAGGCGTGATTGGATAATCGAATAATTTGGCCAGAATATTCGGGGCAGTTTCTGAAGTTGTCTTTTTGCCCTGCTGCTGATGCATGGCCCAGAGCGAGAAAACCGACGGAATAGCGCCAGCGATAATGCCGGTGGTGCCCGATGGAATCGAAAGTCTGGGTTGCTTGTATGTCGGAATGCTTAAACCTTCACACACCGCCCATAGTGCACCGTTGGTGACAAAGGCTAAAGCGTTGTTTCTGGCAACTGTGTTGTCCCGGGCATTTTGATAGCTGTTGAGAATTTCTTCGTAAACGTTTTGTTCGGCCTCTACTTCCGACATGACAAAATCAACTTCAAGAGATGTTTTTTGAATTAGTTGGTATGTCGCTGTCAAGGCGTCATTTAAATCTTGCCTGGCAGACAGGCTCTCTAAAGATACAGGTGCGTTTGCTCTAGCGTGCTTGCCAGGCCCATTTATGGCCCCGGCCTCCGGCGCATTAGCCAGCCCAAGCGTACATGCTAGCACCAGACTGTACGCTTGGACTGGCTTTAAATTCATGGCCTTTCCATTAAGCATTCCCGGCAGTATCACAATTGCCGGGGCAAACAAAAAGAGAGCCGGCAGTGCCGACTCTCTTCAATGCTTTATTAGCTAGAAGCTAATTACTTTCTGGAGAAAGTAACGGTAGCTGTCTTCTCTTTGGAGCACATTTCAACGCCAGTTGTGAAGTCGAATTTGTGAGCCAAGGAAGTCATGCAGGCTTCCATGCCTTTGGACATTTGTTCGCGGTTTTCGTCTTTGATCAAGCCAGCTTGCTCAAGAGCTTTGAACATACCGCAGGAAAGGTAGTGAAGGGTAGCGGTTTTGTCGTCGCCCCAGATTTCTACTTTGCTGCCATAGACGTTAACGTCGAATTCAGCGATAGCTTTTACGAGCTCTAAAGGTGTTTTGACTCCGAGACCTTTGAAGTACTCAACTTTGTGAGCTTCCATTGTTGTTTTGAATTCTTCAACAGCCTTTTCTCCGCCAAATTTTTGGAGAAGTTGCATTGTGGTCATCCATTGAAGGCCCAAAACGCGTGAAGCTTGTTCTTGGATTCTAACTGTGTTCCAGTTGGTTTCAATAATGGTTTTCTTGGTTTCTACGGTTGTAGTCATTGTTCTTAAATACTCCGGCGGTGTGTGGTGCGCTGTTAACAGAGTTAACTCGGTGTTAACTCCGTAAGTATATGAGCTAGAGTAAATTTCTTAGCCCGTTTTAAGGCAGGCTTCCTTATTGTGCTTGACAATGCCGTTTCCGCCTTCTCCTGACTGTTGTGTCAAGTACTGAACATGTTGAAATAGTAGTTCGTTCGTCTTCTTTGTAATCGATATAGGTAAACGAAATGCCACAGCCAATTGTTTGCTGGCTGTTAAGCCAAGATCAATTTTGGATACATACCCGGTACCACTTCCAAAGCTTCTTCGGCGATCATCTCGTCGATGGTGTCCATAATTTCTTCCATGCGCACGTGGGCAAATTTGCCGTAGGCCGCAACTTTATTGAGTTGTTTCTCTTTCAATTTTTTTGCCTTGCTGCCCGCCAAAATAGAAGCAACAGTGGTGCGCCCAACTTTGCCGTTCAGTTCGCCTGTCAAAACTAAAATGGCATCGCGCAGCTCACTGGGGGCGCCACGATCTTTTTTAGCGGTAGCCTTAGTAGAAGATTTAGCGCCACCCTTGCTGCTGCTCGAGCTTTTAGCGGCAGCAGGACGTGACTCAGAATAGAGACTTCGAGCTGAACGCGAATTGGCGGCGCGTTTGCCGTCGCTTTTTGCTGCTGCAGCTAAACTGGGCATAGATATGTAGGCGGGCCGTTCTACCGGGTGGCAGGCATCGCATCCGGTGCAGCCATTGTCGAGAGTCTGTCCGAAGTAAGCGAGAATCTGTTTGCGTCGGCAAGTAGCATCTTGAGCGTATTTGATAATTTGATTGAGGCGATAAGAGTCTCTATCTTTTCTAGCATCAAGCCAGCTCATATCTATAGAGGGCATTCTGTGGCCCGATATTTCTCGCGCCCGTACACCTGAAGCATCCACATCAAGCAAGTTCAAATGCTTGAGCAAATCGAGGGCGCTGTTAATGGCAGAATCTTCCATGCGCATACGCTTGTGCAAATCCATGGGACGCATCGACTGCTGCGAATTGTCATGTAAAAATTTGAGCAAGTGGGCCACAGCTTTAGCATCAGGAAAATTTTTGTCCATCAGCCATCTCTGGGTGTAAATATCTTTGGCTTGATAAAGCAAAGTGCAGGTGGCATCATTGCCGTCGCGTCCGGCGCGGCCTGCTTCTTGATAATAATTTTCCATCGAGCCTGGCATGTTGTAGTGAATGACGCGGCGAATATTTGCCTTGTCGACACCCATACCAAAAGCCACTGTAGAGACAATAACGCTGATGCGATCTGCTTCGAAACTGTTTTGCACTTTTTTTCGCACATCAGGCGAGAGGCCGGCGTGATAACAGGCAGCTGCGACTTTTGTCGCCTTTAAGCGCCGCGCCAACTCTTCTGCTTCTTTGCGACTGCTTGTGTAAATAATAGTGGGAGACTTGGCGCTGCCGGTCGCTAAAAGCCCGTTTACATGCCGGTCTTTGTCGGCATTGTTGGCGCACTGTTCGACTTCAAAGCGCAAATTGGGTCGATCAAAAGATCCAATTACGCAAGTCATGCTGGGTAGCCCAAGCGACTCGGGAATGTCACGCTGCACGCGCGGAGTGGCTGTGGCTGTCAATGCCAGAATTGTCGCTTTGGGCATGAGGCCAAGATAACTTCTTAAATTGCGATACTGCGGTCTGAAATCATGGCCCCACTGGCTGATGCAGTGGGCTTCGTCTATCACTAGCAGCGAAATATTGAGGCTTTGCAAAAGCGAGCGAAAACGCGGAGACTCAAGGCGTTCAGGTGCAACATAGACAAGTTTGTATTGTCCGCGGCGCATACCGCTGATGCGTTCGTCGGTCTCTTCGGCATTAAGCGAGCTGTTGAGCATAGTGGCGTTGCGAATGCCGCGGCGCTCTAAACCGCTCACTTGATCGTGCATCAAGGCAATTAAAGGGGAAATCACAACAGTGACCCCGGGTAAAATCTGGCTGGGCAGCTGATAGCAAAGTGACTTGCCGTAGCCTGTCGGCAAAAATGCCAGTGTGTGACGACCAGCAAGAATGCTGTCGATTACTTCTTTTTGTTTAGGCCGCAACTCTGAGAGGCCAAAGTTTTCTCTGAGGATAGTCTCGACGGAAAGCGGTTCAGAAGCCAATCTGCTGGTTCTGGAAAAACTGGAAGTTTTGGTCACGCCATTGAACGCATCGAGAGCAGCCTGGCTGACGCTGTCTAAATCAAGAGAGAGCTGATTGGGATTTGAGCCGCTACTTTTTTTGCCGCCTAACTCGAAAACAGCCATGGGACACCCTCAACTTTGTCCCACTAGTTTAAATGTTCGCGGCGCCACAAGAAGGTGCAAAAGCACATTGGTGCAAGACTTAATTGACTAGCGTATATGCGATCGGGCTATTGATCGGCTTTTTTAGTCGGTTCTGGTTGCAAGATTTTTTTCAACGCTGTAATCAGCAGTTTGTTTTCTACAGGCAAGCCAATGCTGATTCTCCAGCAAGTGGGCAGTCCGAAACCAGCCAGCGGACGAATGGCGATGCCATTGCGCAACAAACCATCGTGGATTTTCGCCACTTTTTCTTGCGAGCCGCTTTCAATCATGATGAAGTTCGAGTGTGAAGGAATGCGCTGCAGGCCAAGCTTATCGAGCTCGCCGGTTAAGTAGGCCATGCCTTCTTCATTATTTTCGAGAGTTCTGCCTAAGAATTCGTCGTCTTGCAATGCGGCAAGACCGGCTTCTTGAGCAAGAATGTTTGGCTCGAAAGGCAATTTGATGCGGTTGACGTAATCGATCAAATATTCGTGACCAAGGCCATAACCCAGTCTGATTCCGGCCATGCCATAAGCTTTCGCAAATGTGCGCAGGGTCAAAACGTTGTCGAGTCTGTAGCGCATCGAATCTGGATACTCAGGATTGATGGCGGCAAATTCGTAATAGGCTTCATCAAGAATAACGAGAACGTGTTCAGGAATTTTTCTGATGAAGTTCTCGAATTCGGTGCGATTGAAAATTGTGCCTGTTGGATTGTTTGGATTGCAAAGGTAGATCATCTTGGTCTTTTCGTTCACCGCAGCGGCGATGCCATCAAGATCGAAGTGATAGTTTTTCAGAGGCACTGTATTGAGTTTGATGCCCTGAGCATTAACCAGTACATAGAGACCGATGAAAGTACCTTGCGATGTAAGCACTTCATCATCGCCGTGCAAGAAGGCACGAACAATGTTTGCCATGGTGCTTTCAGAACCGCTACCAAGCGCAATGTTGTCGATTTTTGTGGCGAAGCGCTCAGCAAGAGCAGTTCTCAAGTTAGTACCGCACAAGTCAGGATAACGATTGATTTGCGGCAAAGTGCGTTGAATAGCTTCTAAAGCCGAGGCGGGTGGGCCCAGTGGATTTTCGTTGGAGGCCATATTAATGAAGCGCTCCATGCCGAGCTCACGCAGCAGCTCTACTGGAGGACGGCCTGGTTGATATGGTTTTAAAGCTTCGACGTGCGGAGGCACAAGACGCTTTGGCAGTTCTTTAGTAGTGGCAAAAGAAATTGTGTTCTTCGGATCGGATACCAGAGCAAGTTGCTGCGACATCGAAGCTAAAGTTTGTATAAATGTTGCCATGGTTGCCTTTACTCTCGTAAGTTGCCAAAACCTAAGCCTCACCGAAGCCTTTAGTCTTTTTTGCTTCGGGCTGCGATTTCCTCTTCGATATAAAAGTTATCACTAAATGACCCCCAAACACAAATTAAGACGGGCCATTTAAGGCTTGTTTAGGAAACTTTTAGATTTCTTGACGTGTTTGCTAAGCTAAAAGGGTGTAATGCCAAGTGGAACTGTCAATAACTTTTCCACTTTCACTTCTTGTTTACATGAGTGCAAAGCTTTCAGGGGCGCTGACGAGAACCGCTCTGAAAGCTAATTTCGAGTTACATAACAGATGAGCTAACTTTCGCGCGCTTGCACTTTATGCTAATCTTCAAAGAGCGCGGGTGTAGTTCAATGGTAGAACGGCAGCCTTCCAAGCTTCATACCGGGGTTCGATTCCCCGCACCCGCTCCATTTTGAAGCCGCTCGATATCAATGTTTAAAAATCAGATGAGTGGCGGTTAAGCTAATTAAAAGGACGGACCACCAGGTTCGTCTTTTTTGTAAGATCATTACACTGTACCGTGGGCAATACCTATATAGGTAAGAGGTTCTGACTGTGACCGATGAAAGACTGAGCATCAGTGACGTACTGGTGGCAAAAAAAAGAATAAGTGGTCTGGTCACTAATACGCCTCTGCGAAAAAGCCACTGGTTATGCGAACTTTCGCAGGCCGAAGTTTTCATGAAACTAGAAAACTTGCAAGTGACCGGTTCGTTCAAGTATCGCGGCGCACTGAACGCCATGACCTGGGCCAAAGAGCGCGGCTTCACCAAGGTGTTTACCGCGTCGGCCGGCAATCACGGTCTTGGCATTGCCGAAGCAGCAGTTACAACTGAACGCGAAACAAGAATTTGTCTGCCCACCAACGTCAATCCGAGCAAAAAACAAAAGCTAGAGCGCTACAATGTTGGCCTTTTGCAACACGGCGACGACATGGACGTGACCGAGTCATACGCCATGCGTCTGGCTAAAGAACAAAAGGGTCTCTACATTTCGCCTTACAACAACCGCGAAGTGATCGCAGGGCAAGGCACTGTCGGTCTGGAAATGTATGAACTGATTCCTAAACTCTCAACCATTATTGTAGCGGTTGGTGGTGGCGGTTTAATCTCAGGAATTGGCCTGGTGGCCAAGGTAATCAACCCTAAAGTGCGCATCGTAGGCGTGGTAGCAGCAGCATCACCAACAATGCAAACAGCTATTCATTCAGGTCGGGTTGTGAAAGTTTTGCAGCAAGAAACAATTGCTGATGGTATCGCCGGTAATATCGACCCCGAAACTATCACTTTTCCTCTCGTGCAAGAAGTTGTAGACGAGTGGGTCTCAATTGAAGAGCGTGATATTCATCAAGCCGTGTTTGATTTCTTAGAAAACGAAGGCATGCTCATTGAAGGAGCGGCTGCCTGCACCATTGCCGCCATATCTGCCAAGTACATCAATTTCAAACCACGTGAAAGAGTTGGTGTTGTAGTCTGTGGTGGCAACATCGGCCGCAACAGTTGGCGCGAAATTGTTGGTGAGCAGTTGCTCAGTGCTGGTAAGTCTTCGTGATTTCTTTTGATTAAATGGATGGGGATGTATTTTCTAAAATGAAACGTGCACGTTTCATTTTAGAAATGGGTAAAAAGCACGCATTTCATTTGGCAAGAGCTCGAAAACCACGCATTTCATTTTAGTGAGAACTGAAACGTGCACGTTTTAGTCGGCTCGGCCTCCCTGTAGGTGCTTTAATTGTTCAGCGACTCAATATCGATGACAAAGCGGTATCGCACATCACTCTTCAACAGCCGCTCGTATGCTTCGTTTACTATTTCTATTGGTATCACTTCGATGTCGGCAGTGAGGTTATGTTCACCACAAAAATCCAGCATTTCTTGAGTTTCAGGGAGGCCGCCGATTGTCGACCCGGCAAGGGACCTGCGTTTTGGAATTATGCTGAATGCATTGACAGGAAGAGGCTCAGCTGGTGCGCCAACCAATACCATGACGCCGTCGAGTTTTAACATGTTGAGGTAAGTGTTCATGTCTGCTGCAGACGAGACGGTGTTGATGATTAAATCAAAGCTGCTAACTGCTTTATCTGCGCTTGCCTGATCGCTTGTCGCTACATATCCAGTTGCACCCATAGCTTCGGCATCTTTTTTCTTGCCGAGACTGCGGCTGATTACGGTAACATTGGCACCCATGGCATGCGCGATTTTTACGGCCACGTGCCCTAAGCCGCCCAGGCCAACCACCGCCACGTCTTTACCCGGGCCTGCCTTCCAGTGCTTGAGTGGAGAATATGTTGTAATTCCTGCGCACAATAATGGTGCAGCTTTATCGAGTGGAATATTATCGGGAATGCGAACTACAAATCGCTCCAGTACAGTTATTTGCTCTGAATAACCGCCAAGGTTGGGAGTTTTGCCGTCAAGCGCAAGGGCATTGTATGTTTGCACGTTGCCTTTTTCGCAATATTGTTCTAGCCCGGCATTGCACGAATCGCATTTCTTACACGAGTCGACCATGCAACCAACACCCACCCGATCACCGGCCTTAAACTTTGTTACCTGATCGCCGACTCTCTCGACAATGCCTGCGATTTCGTGTCCGGGCACCATTGGAAATATCGCTCCGCCCCATTCATCTTTGGCCTGGTGAACGTCAGAGTGACAAATTCCGCAGAATTTAATTTTTATAAGAACGTCGTGCGGTCCGGGCTCGCGACGTTGAATTTCAAATGGCTTCAATTCGCTACCTGCTGCCGCAGCTGCGTACGCCTTCGTCTTAATGCCAGTGCTCATTTTCATCTCCTGATTTGAATATCGAGTGCTGAATAACTATCCTGCCATAATCTAGATTTGGCCAATATCGCCGGCGCCTTTGTGATACGACGCTTGCTGGTCATCAGCATAGCTAAAGCCAACCAAGCGGTGGTATTACAAATGTGAGCAAATTGGACAATCCTACGTCAGCAACTAATTCTTGAAGCGAGCAAATCTTAGTCGAGCAGTCTTCCAGAATTTTTACTTCAGCCAACTAAAACTTTGCGGCTGTGAAGCCATAGTTTGCGGTACTCTCAATCTCTGATCTGAAGGTGTAGGGCTCTTTAAGTTAAGTTTGAAGGAATTTAGAGAGCTATCGATATCTCGCAGGGCTATCAGCTTGCCTGAAATACCAAAAGCATTTTTTCCATCTCCCAGTCCGACTCCGTCAAAATTGCCATTGGTGGCGGTATAGATTGGTAAGACGAGATCTGCTTTGCCATCCAAATTGGTGTCGAATTCCATTTTCGAAGGCACAAGACCGAGGCCGTTACGGAATCTTACCCCTGCCAGTTCACCCGCAAGAGCATGGTTTTCATCAATTTCAAGCTCTCTGCCCATCATCAAACCGCCCTGTTGTTGACCAGGCTGAAACCTGGTGATGCAATATTGGGCTGCGAATATCACATTGCTATAACAGTCCTACCGGCCTTTTTTGTCTGCTTCTCGGCCAATAAATCCGTCAACTATGTGAATTACGCCATTGGTGCATTGAATATCAGTCTCTTTGAGTTTTTCATCACCGATCCAGAGGTCCTTGTCACGATTTTTGAGTTTTATTGTGCCACCATCCACGGTGTGCAAGATGGTGCCGCCAGACAACTCTGCTTCGTTATATCGTCCTTTTACTAGACCTCGCGAGAGCACCTTTTTCATCATCGGTTTGTCATTCCAGAGCCCAACCCACTTGCCGTAAGGCATATCATCGAAGGCGTTGTTTTTTGGCACGAAGAATGTGTATGGTCCTGGGCCGTGCAAGGTTTTCATCATTCCTACCCGCCGCAGCGAGTCTGACAGATAGCTAAACTTCTTCGAATCTTTAATAGTTTTGGCCATATCTTTACTCGCTTCGCCCTTGGCAAAAACAGACTGCGAAAAGATTAGTGCTGCGAGAGTAATGATTGCAACGCGCGCGATTTTCATCGAATAATTCCTGTAATGATATGTTTACACGCAAAGTACGACCCGGCTTCTTCCACTAAGTTCCAAATTTGTTGTTATCGTCTTTGAAAGTTTCAAATGCAAAGCAGACCCTAGCGAGATCGCTGAGGTCTGCTTTGTCGGCCAACGCCTCGATTAAGGTAGTTTGAGTGCTGGATCTGGTCGGTCGATGATCACGGCTTTTTGTTCAACAGTTTGTGACTGTTGCACAATTTGCGGTTGCACAACCGTGTGGCGAACTGCGACAGAAGATGTCACGGCAGGCTTGACTGCTACGCGACGGCGGACTGTGCGACGAACAGCTAATCTTCGACGTGGAGCTACTCTTTTGCGTGAAGCGACTCTCTTGCGCACAACGGTGGTGGAAGCGGCTCTGTCAGTCCTAACTTCTTCGCTGACAACGCGAGCAGGTGTAATGTCTGTTGTAGTTGTGACTTTTTCAGTAGGGATGATCACGCGTTCCTGACGTTCTTGAATTAGTGGTTCTACTGTCTTCTCCGTAGTGCCATCAGCGGCGGTGACGCTTTTAGTACGTGAAACAGTCGGTTTCATGTAGCTGTCAACCACTTGTGCAGGCAGTTGGGTTTCAGTGGTGGTCTGGATCACTTCAGCTTGTGCGGGCAATGTTGCGGCGAAAGCTAAAGCTGAAGCTAGAGAGCTCAGCAGCAATTTTTTCATTTTTTGATTCTCCTGGGAATTGCACAAGGAGACGGGTGGTTATGCTGCTGGTTCCATTTTTATTGCTCAGGAACTGCCATACCGGCGTAATACACGCCCTGCCGCACTAAATCGGTTTATGACAGTTTAGAATTTGCGGCCTGGCACTGCGCAATCATGTTCTGGCGCATCGCGAGGTGTAGGTGTGAACGAAAATTTTGAATAATGATGGTAAGGATCGCTGCTGGTTTTTCTACTACCTTCTACTTGAAGTATCAAGTTGTCAGGTTGTAGTTTAATCAGAACCGCCATAACATCGACCTGACGACCATTCTGCATATAGAAGCTGGCCAGATTGTGCACACTGATAGATTGATTATTTTCCCAACCGGCCGGTGCCGTTTCCCAAATAGAAATTATGCGCTTGAAGGTTTTCTCAGCCATAGCGGTCTGTTTAACGCCTGCGTAACTCACCGCCAAATCAAGCAGAGGTTCGGTTAATCTCACGTCATGGACGGGCAAGGTTTTTTCGCTGAGGGCTGTGATTTTTTCAAAGATGGCTACTGCATGCTTGTATTTTCTTTGATGCAAATATGTGTTTCCGAGTGATTGCATGGTGTCAATCAGGCAGAAATTGGCAGCGTTGAATTTTCGAGTTTCTAAAAGTGCGGCAGCGTAATCTC
The DNA here is from genome assembly GCA_021772135.1 of Candidatus Obscuribacter sp. Taxonomy (GTDB): domain Bacteria; phylum Cyanobacteriota; class Vampirovibrionia; order Obscuribacterales; family Obscuribacteraceae. Next base: position 20,412 of record JADYXQ010000003.1, on the reverse strand, counting down.
TTTCGGCCAGGCCGTACTTATTTGTGGCCACGTGGGCATCGCCAGCAGCCATGTAGTGGCAGTAGGCGTTGCCGATCTTATTAAAGTGAACTTCTGGCTGTATTGGCTGAGCCGCTGGCTCTATGTGCTGTGCATTGATAAACCATGCCCCTCCGAAGATGAGGCCCAGTCTGAAATAGTAAAGTTTGGAAATTCGGTACTGAGTTTTAAGAACTGTTGCGTGCATGGTTTTAGCGCCGTAAGAAGGCTAGTGAACCTTCTCCCGAGTGAGTGCGCCTGTAAGCATCGACCCCTAAAATGGCCGAAACGTGGTTGGAGTAGTAACAAAACATCCGCTACCATTATATCGAGGGCGGTTCGCCACGCTTGTTCACTCAAAAACTATATCTTTTTCCTCTGCTTTCTTAATTGGTGCAATTACCTTTTTCTCTGCGGGCTGTGATGGCTGGATGCCGCGTTTGAGTTTGTCGAGCACGCGATGGAGATTTTCTGGCTTCAATAACTGATCGTCTTTAACGAGATATTTAGGCAGTTGACCACCGTTGAGTTCTTTGGCCTCTTCTTTCAAGAGATTGGTCAACATCTTCAATTGTTTTTCTTGCAAATCAGTGTGGCTGTTGCTTTTCAGCCCAAGTAGATTCTCGGCGACTTGATAATAGCCACCACCTCTAACCACGCGACCGAGCTTTTCGATTTCGCCTTGTGGTGTCAACAACTTTTGTTGCTCATGAATTCGCTCAGTCAATTTTGTTTTTTCAGTTTCTAAGTTTTGACCTTGAGTATCTGCGTTTTTAAATGCTGATTGTTTAACCATCAAATCGTTGTCAGCCGCATCTTTGGCGACTTTAGCTTCGTTTTTGGCCGATGCCAGCGGTACCAGCAATTTTCTATCAGCGGCATTTTCGCGCTCATGTTTGGCAAAACCAGCATCAAGAGATTCTTGATCAAAGTATGGTTTTCCGCTCCAGGCGCGGTTGCCCGTGTAATCGTTCGCTGTGTAATGTGTGATGATTTTACCTCTGCCCATCGGACGCGTAGCGTCATGGAAAGTGCTCATCAGGTTTTTTCCTGCATCGCGCACTGCTTGTGATTTGTTTAAGTCGAACGCAAGGCTGGCTACATCAGCTTTGTCCAAAATGTCGGTGTCCATCGCTTTGCACAAGGTGGCGAAGTCTTTCTTGACCTGCTCGTCTTGTTTGGTGCGGCCATCGATGCGGGCCTGCAATGGGTCAGCTTTCGCTGCTGCTGCATCAAGTTTTGTTTGCGCTGCTTGTTGCGCTGTAGTCGAATCAGTTACTGCCTTGGTTAATCCGTCAACGTCTGCGGGGGCCTGACCTTCTAACATTTTCAGTTTTTGTTGGTCACTTGTAAGGCCAGTTTTGACAGCGCCGAAGTCTATAAATGTAGAGCCTTCTGGAAGTATGCCGTTCTTAACTAGTTGCTGAACTGCTTCGGGTTTGGTGCTGCCGACGTAAAACTTGCCCTGAATATCATCGAGTAGTCGCTGTCCGACGACATTGTTGTCGAGCTGCGTATTGTCGCCATCATGCTGTACATCCTGATGTTTGTGGCTGGTCATGTTGGTATCTCCAATTTCTGACATCAGAAGACTTGATGTCATTAAAGCCAATAAAACGTATAGTTTTTAAGCAGTGTTTTATCGGGGGGACAAACTGCTATTTTTTTGCGAAATTAATCGCCTTAACGGGGGTGAACAAATATATACAACCCCTGGGAATATTGGACACTGCCAGCCTGTGGGGGGTGCAGCCGTCCTGCCAGTGTTCGTCAGTGGGTGGGCTGGCATGAGGCAAAACGGGCTAAAATAGGCCAATGATGAAGAAGAGACTGAAAACATCGCTATCAGAGCAAAATATTTTGCTAGTTTTTACATGTGCGCTTTTGACAATGAGTTGGGGCCCAGCTTTTGCTTATCCCGCCGCTCAATCTAAATCGCATTATGGTATTACGCCGACTGCGATAAAGGCCCCCAGCGGATCCGCTTATCGACTATTTCCACAGGGAAAATCTGCTTTCGATTTTGTTGTCTCACGACCAACAATGCGGAGTAAGCGCGTTCTTCTTTGTGTGCCGGCTGCTTTTACAATGCACGATGGAACAGTGGATGGCGTATGCATCGTTTGTGGTGTATCAGGCAGAAATGAGGTTAATAAAGAACTGGGTGGTGCGATGATCGTAGATCGGGGTCGTTGCCGATTGCTCTCTACAAATAAGGGTGCCGCGCTCACCAAGAGTTTTGTCAATTCTATAAAAACAAAAAAGGCGTCGTTGTTTCAGCAGTTCTTAATTGTGCAAAATGGACGACCAGCGTCATTTAGAGATCAAAGTAATTTTCAGCGGCGCGCTATCTGTGAAAATAGGCAAGGAGCTTTCTCACTAATTGAGAGTGAGGAACCAATCACCTTTAAGACTTTCAATACCGATCTGGCTGCTATGGGCATGTTGAACGCGCTGTATCTCGACATGGGCGCATGGGATGAAGGCTGGTATCGTGATGCCGCCAGTGGTGCCATAGTAAAAATTGGTTTAGACCGATCGCGCACGGGTAGTCAGAGTAATTGGCTGATTCTAAAGTAAGTAAGAGGATTTACGAATGGCCGCAAAGGCGCAGACAGCTAACTGGTATGAGCAGTTCTTTCAAGGAATGGCTTTAGATTTGTGGCGCGCCGCCATTCCCATTGAAAAGACAGAAGAAGAACTGGCATTTTTGCTGGAGACTTTAGCTGCTCCACAAGGTGGCCGATTGCTCGACGTTCCGTGTGGCAACGGCAGACTGAGCTTGCCGCTGGCGCTGTCTGGCTATAAGGTTACTGGAATCGACTTTTGCCAGCCTTTTCTTAATCAAGCCACTCAGTCGGCGCGTGCGCATAAAACCAAGATAGACTACATTCAAGGTGATATGCGGACACTCAAGCTTAAAAACAAATTTGAAGGCGCTTTTTGCATGGGCAATAGCTTCGGCTATTTTGACCGCCCCGGCACAATTGATTTTCTCAAGGCCGTGTCTGCCTGCCTTGAATCGAAAGCCCGACTGGTTATTGATTCTGCTATGGTGGCAGAATGCTTTATTGTCAACGGCGGCGAAAAAGAATGGCTCCAGGTGGGCGATATGTACATGCTTGTGGAAAATAATTATGACTGCCGCAAAAGTGTTGTCGAGTCAACTTACACATTTATTCGCGGCGCTGAAAAGCAAGTTAGCACGGCAATGCACTGGATTTATACATCTGGTGAACTCTGCGACATACTTGCTTCGGCAGGTTTTTCAGTAGTCGATATGCTCGCCAATGCTGATGTTGAAAATCCAGAGCCTTTTGCACTAGGGTCTGAGAGATTGTTGCTGGTGGCAGAAAAAGCTTAGCTCAGTTCTTCGCTGCAATCTCCACATGCATTCCGTCAGTCCAGTCTTTGTGTTCGTCGGTGTAATACAAATAGGCTCTACTGGCTGGTCCGGTGTAGGTACCAGGTACCGCAGCGATTAGACTGAGCGGAACTTGCACCTTGGCGTTAGCAGCCATGGCGCGCCAGTAAAGTACTATTTCACGACCACGCACTTCATACGCATCGATGGTGCCGAGTTTGATTAGCTCTTTTAATTGATCGTGACGCGGCTCGAGCCCTCCTGGTAAACCAACAATGGCAATGGGGGTGCGAACTGCGAAGGCTGTTTTGTTTTCTACAAGCACATTTGCTTCAGTTGATGTGCCTTCGACAATTTTGTCTTGGGCCATTTTTACGCTCAAATCAAGCTTGCAGTCTTTGTCGCTCGTAGGAGTTTCTCGGTTGTATTTAACTGCCAACGAGTACGGCATTGTGCCACCACCTTCCATCACAATTTCAACATTGTGTTTACCGGGGCGGCCTCGCTAAGGTCAGGGAGTTTCAGGGCTTCTTGGGACGATTTGCTGAAAGCTACCCAGTCGCCGATTGGCTGACCGTCAACGATTAGACGAAGCTTACCGTCGGCTCTGGTACGCGATTTTTGCTTGTCGTAATTCACGATAGTGCGCAGGGCCAGCACGGTTGCCTGGGTTGAACCATAACGACCGGCTTTGCATGAATCTGCCAGATATTTTACGCTTTTTTCGACATTGCCGGAAAACTGAGGATCGTGCATCCATGCAAGCGCGGCCAAGGCAGTGCCTTCTCCTTCGAGTGATTCACCGCCACTGCCAACAATCGAACTCGTAACTTTGCTCATCGCTCCATTTTCCATTTGCAATGCTGCCAATCTTTGCATCAGCCTCTTCGCTTCTGCATTGTCGCCGGCTAAAGCAAATACATTTGCCGCTAGAGCTAAGACGTAGCTGTTCTCGCTTTTGCTGCATGCTGTTTTGAGCGATGCGAGTTCAGCTTTCAAGTCTGACTGATTTTGTCCTGTTTCTAGAAGAGCCCAGAGAATGTAAGCGTTAGAGCAATCTTTATCTTCAATCCATGAATGCAGCGCTCGACGTTTGCGAGTAAATCCGCTAGTTCCGTCTTTTTGGTTTAGCAACCAACCTCTGGTGATTGCGATCATGTTTTGATCCACGTCTCGAACTTTTGCCATGTCATTGAAATGCAGTAGACCAAAGGCTGTCAGTGCTTCGTGTCCAGGATTTTCACCAAACCACTCGTAGCCTTTGTCAGGGCACCAGAAACCAACTAATTGTTTGTATCCTTTATCTAACTTTTCTCTAGATGATTCGATCAACTTTGGTGCCACGCCCGAATGCGTCAAGAAATATTGTTGGGCCATCGTCAGGGGATAACTGGTGGACGATGTCTGTTCAAAACATCCATTTGGCTCTTGAATCATTCTCTCTAAAGCACCAGTCAAATTAGCCAGCGGCGACGGGAATGCCTGCGTTGTTGAGGTGACACTTGCAGGAATGACATTGCCTTTAATAACAATCTCGTGCTTAACATTTTGCCAGCTTCGATCAGGCCACCGAAAGTTTTCTCTACAGGAAAACCTTTAAGTACTACAGTTAGCTCACGGGTAACATTGTCAGTGAATGAGCCGGCCTTCGCCTTTACGATAAAAGGCAACATGCCTTTGGTGAAGCCTACTTGAATCGGTTGCAAGCAGCGCACACGGGCGCCGGCAGCAACTTCTTGCATCTGTTGCAAAATCGGCGTCAATTTAAATGGACCAGCAAGTGCTACTTCAATAGTTGTATTGCGAAGCAGATCTGAAGTGGCGTTTATCAAACTAATAGGCAATAAAATCTGGTCGCCTGTGGTCACTTCTAGAGGCAATTTTGCCTCAGCATAAAATGGTTGAATCGATTTGATTTCTAGATTGGACGCACCGATGGCGCCGTCGTTTGAGAAACCATCAGCGGATACCTGGAAGGTAGTGACGCTGTCATTCAGGCCAAAGCTAACAACGCCTTCTCCAGTTTTTTCGTCGGTTTTTACAGCAGCATTCCAATATAGCGTTTCTGCAAAATCGCTGCGATCGCTTGGATTGCGATTGTTGCGTACACGGTGCGCGAATTGACGAACTACGGCAAAGTAAGGCCCGTGATTTGAACCGAAGAACGTGTAACGATCGACACTATTGAGACTGGCTGTGGCGCCATCATTGTCAGGTATAGGCGATCCGTCAGGCAGGGTCGGTGAAGTCTTCTGATGGCGCTCTGCTCTTCCCGATGAGTAGTGGCGCTCGTCAACTAAAGTGGGCTCTATCTGGAAAAGATTCATATCGCGCGGGCCTTCGACCCGACCGATATTTTCTGGAAGTTTAAGCGCAGCACCAAGTCTAGTATCATAATCATTTTCGCCGATGCGTCTACCTGCGTTTCTACTTGGTTTGTAGATAAACGCGCCTGAAGCTGATTGGGAGTTGGAGTCTACTGCAAGAGCACGCTTGGCCTTATCGCCCTGAGCGAGTATAAATTTATCCACGTCGACTAAGGCAAAGCGGCGCCATCCTTGTGTCCCTAGCAACAAATCAGTAGCAAGCGGTGCTTTCTCATCTGACTGATTGAGATAGACATGTGCGTCGGCCAGATCTTTTACTTCCGGTTCAAGAAATACCATGACAGGCAGACGCGGCGCTTGCTCTCGTTTTTCTACCATTTGCAACACAGTGTCGTCAGTAACCGCTATTCCGATCATGGCCGATACTGGCTTACCATCGGCGTCTGTGGTTTTGACTTTAACTTCAGCGTTGTCGCCAGGAATATAACTTTGCTTTGAAGATGTAATCGCAATATTTAATGGTTTACCAGGCTCGCGAAATATCAGGCGCTCTGCAAGAGGTGTGCCTTTCTCGTCCCATGCGGTCACTGTCAAAACGCCCTCTGCATCGGCCGGCACTGGCATCGTGATGGTCTTCAACTTCGATTGCTTGCTACCGTTCATTGCCACCACTTGTGATGCCAGCTCAACTTCGCGTTTTGCTATTGAAACTTTGACTTCATTTAAAGTCGAGCCAATCTGCAGTGTAATTGGTCGACCTTTTTTAAATACTTCCTGGTCGGTCGTGATCACTGCGCCCTGCAATTTGACTGGCGGTAGCGCATATCTAGTAGTAATCCCGGCTGGTTTCGTTACTCTTAAAAAATATTGTTCATTGGCTTGAGGCGTAAATTCGAAACGTCCGCGACCTTCATGTTCTGTGTGAACTTTGGCAATGCCGAAAAGTTGTCTGCCGTTCGTATCAGATTCAATAACTCCTTCGACATCGGCTGGTTTGCCATTAAGTTGATTGGCCTGGATGTATACACGGTTCTTGTAGCCGTCTACCAGATCTCCGCCTTCTGGAAATATTTGAATATCAACTGTTTGAAGCAAAATAGGAATTGTTTTTGATGCGGTTTCAACAACGCCACCATCCTGGACAATTAGTGCCAGTGTGCCTTCGCCCCTTGATATTTTTTGAGGCAGGTCGAAATTGACTGTACACAGGCCGTTTTCGTCTACGTTAGCGCTGGCGCCGTTAATTTCAACACCGTCGATACGTGCATTCATTGTCACTTTTGCGCTACCCGGAGCGCCGCCTTCAGCTCGCTTAACTTCAAGAGTTGCTGTAACTTTTTCTCCAGCGCCGTAGCCGTCTCTTAAAAATGTTATGTGTGTTTTCAGTCTGGGAGCCCGGTAGGCCCGTATGTCAAACTTGCGCTCGGCCGGTGCCCAGGGCTGGTCTGGATATTTGACTTGGACCGTGTACTCACCGCAGGCAGAGCCGTTAGGAGCCGCCCACTCAAATGCCCATATGCTGTCTTGAGTACTCGAGGCACCCTTGCTTACCACTTCACCCTTAGGGCCAACGATACGAATAGCGGCGTCGGCAGTACTGTTGCCAGCGAGAGGTTTGGAGTTGGCCGCGTTCAGTACCACGCCGCGAATATAGACTTTTTCTCCTAATCTATAAACGGGTTTATCGGTACTGATGTGGGTCAAATATCGTTCAGAAGGGAATCGAGACTGTGACTTCGATTACGCAGACTCGGATGACTTGCTGCCCTCACTGGACTTTCGATGTTCAGAACCCGCTATAGCAAATGGTGATAAAGACACCAGCGAGTACGCCAATAGAAAGACGCCGAAAATACGTGTGCGGGCCATATACAAACTCCGATGAAGCCGTTATGTAGATCTAAACTCAGGGAGCCGAAATCAAACTCGGGTTATACTACCAGACGAATGCGCCCGAAGAACCCGAATTTTGGGGCCTGACGAATTGAAAAAAATTTTTGTTTCCGATTTCCAGATTATTTTTTCGTTGGACTCACTTAAGCTCCAGAAGGCTGTCAGGACCTTGCTGCAAGCAGCTCAATAAACATCGGATGCACCTTCGTGTTTTCTTTTTCAACGTGCGCCACAAAATCTTCTTGCACAACTTCAATAGTTGCAAGCAACTGCTCTTTAAGTTCGCTCGCTTGAGCATCATCGATAATTGTTTGACAAACACCGGCTAAGGCATTGCCACAGCCATCATGTTCTTTTTCCATTTCGTGAAGTCGTTCGAGTAAATTCATTTCTGTAGGAACTGCAGTGCCACCGCATTCTAGCGCTATGCCTGTTGGAAATAAAATGGTTTCTTCATCGCGCAAATGCGCTTCGACTTTTGATCTTACTTTTTCAAATATCTGCTGCGCTTCTTTTAAAGAATTGTTGTCAGCATTTTCAGCAGTAACCGCTTTTACAAGCTCAGAGATTTTTGGTAATTCTCGCCGCAAAAGGTTGTGGTGGGTAGACATGATTTCTTCAACGATATTTTGGAAACTCAAAATGCACTGACCTTAGATATGGTTTAGAGGTGGTTGGAATTCCTGACAGAAGCGGCTTTTATTTTATATCATGCGGCTATTGCGAATTTCTTGCCGCAGTGCGGCAATTTCGTCCTTGAGTTCGGCAATGCTGGCGGCTCCGGCCAACTCAGCGTCAGAATTGTCGGCATCACGTCCTACGAAATAAGTGGCTAGAGTAGCTGTGACATAACCAAAGATTGCAAAACTGTACAGGGCCAGAAAAAAACATAACATGCGCCCCTCCGGACTGCGCGGCCAATACTCGGAACCCATAGTGGTCATAAGCATCGCAGTCCACCAAAGCGCATCTCCATATGTGTTCAGCCCTTTGCCATCAGTATTTTCGTGTTCAAAACCATACATTCCGGCCGCTCCAGCGACAGTGATAAGCAAGGTTAGTATCACGATATATCCAACCCCCCGGCGCTTCATACTTGCGCCCAAAGCACCCATTCCACGGTTGAGAGAACTAAGTAAACGCAACAGACGCAAACTGCGCGCTATTTTAGCGATGCGGGCCAATCGCACCAATCGCACTATTCGAAAAATTCGTAACGCTGGGGCCAGTAACGCTACAGCTTTCAGCCAATTAATTTTCAAGTAAACGATTTTGAGCGGAGCTAGTATGAACCCGAGAGCAAAGTCGAAAATAAAGATAATCCAAATCAAGTTGCTCGCTCTCTCCACGAGCGGATTTAATCCCCAGAGCATCTCAATGACAAAAAGAGCGAGCCAAAAGAATGCTAGTACGATCATGGGGATTTCCAGCCAGTCTTGAAGACTATTAAGCAGTCTCAGGCGTTCGTCGATAATTTGTTCTTGTGTAGGGTCTAACTCAGGGGTGTTCTGGTGTGGATCATTGGGTTCGATTAAGGGCATCTGTACCTCGTTGAATTCATCAGGGCTCTCTGAGCAGAAGAGCATATCACCCCATGTCCGGCAAACTGGCCGTTGAAGACGAGGAGGCTCTACTGTGGGCATCAGAATGACAGCTCAAATAGCGCGTCAAATTACCGAATTATCTTTCATAGCAATTGCATCGTATTTGGTGCTAAGTGCGATTATTTCTGCTCAGACAGTTTCTATGGGTGACTTCTAAAATGCTGCCTAGGTTTTTTTACAACCTAGAAGTTGTAAAACCATACAACCTTCAAGTTGTAAAATTTCTTAGCACTTTTAGAAAGCGTTATTTCTCTCAATCGCAAATTAGCCAAACAGCTTCGTGCGGAAATTTCCCGACTCAAGCACTGACCTAGACGTGGTCTTAGACCCCATAATCGAAGGCTACAAGCGCCCTGTGCTTGCAAGCCAAGCTCTGCTGTTCGCTTCTTCCGCGCCGCAATCCAGGGCATTCAAGTTTTGTAGGAGCTTACATTATGAACACAAGCAAAAATCACTTTCATTTGCGTTTGATCTCCACCGAAACCGAGTCTAGACTTGGCACACAGCAAGCACTTTGACTGTGCAGCGGCACTTCAGCACTTGATACTTCGTTGTCTTTTCCATAGCTTGTCGATTGGCCGACAGTTAAAAAGGCTTCCCATGCGATGCCCTGCGGATCTGTTATCCAGCTCTTTTCACCTTTGGCATAACAACAGGTCGTTTCACCCTCGTCTAAAACGGGGCGGTCAGCGCGTTTCAGGCGTGCAGAAAGTTGATTCAATTCGTCTTTGTCTTCCGCCTGAATGCCCAAATGGTCTAAGCCTGGCACCCGGCCTCGTGCTGAGATGGCAAAATTTACGCGCGGATCTTCCAGCATCCACTTTGCATAGTCTTCTTTTTTAACGGTCGGTTCGCTTTCGAACAGCGTCGAATAGAACTTGATGGAATCATCCAGACTTTCGACCGCGACATGTACGTGTAACCTTTTCATTAGCATTTGCCTCCATTGTCTGCACAGCAGTTTTCCATGAGGAATCCCAACAGCGCCTGCATTTGCGCATAATCAGCTGAGTATATGATTGACCGGCTTTCGCGCCTGGAAGTGATCAGTCCAGCACTGCTCAGCTCCTTTAGATGGAACGACATAGTAGCCGGAGGTATACCGAGCTTTTCGCTCAACTCGCCCGCCGCAATTCCGTCTGGTCCGCGGCGAACCAAGAGCCTAAATACTTCCAGTCGTGATTCTTGAGCCAGGGCCCCGAGGGCTGTGACCGCTTGTTTGGATTTCATATTTCCAATAATATCGAAATATCGACAAAGTGTCAAGAGTACGCTTGGCTAGGCCTGTCGCACGGCAGCCATGGCATGGTTTGTTTTACAATTGCTTTGGCCTGGCATAACTGGTAAAATATTGCATATTGATGGCCGATTAGTGAGATAACCTGTAGAAAAATGCAGTTTGATTTGTCCACGGCAGGTGAGATTGCTAGCGAATTCGGAGATCGACTTCGAGCACACAGGCTGGCGCAGAACCTACAGCAAAGCGAATTGGCCGTTCGTGCTGGGATTTCCGAACGTTCTTTGAGCAACTTCGAGCGCTCAGGGCGGGGCCCATTCGAAGTATTCTTGCGCATCGTCACGGCGCTAGGATTGATTGATTCGATGGCAACTTTGCTTGATTTAAAACCGAAGTCAATTAAGGACATGGAACAAGCAAGTCTCCAAAGAATGAGAGCCACGAAACGACAAAGGCACACTCATGAAAAAGCTTAGTGTGATGCATGTTGGTTGGGGTGAGCGTTTTGAATTAGGAACTCTGGCCGACGACGGTGATGATCTTCTTTTTGAGTACTCCTCTGACGCCATGAAACGAGGTCTGGAGCTCTCTCCACACAGGTTGCCTTTAAGCGAAAGAGCATACGGTGGTTTTCCGGACCATCAACTGAGATTGCCTGGAATGATAAGTGACGCACTGCCTGACGGATGGGGCATGATGCTGATGGACCGCTTGTTTCGCAAGCAAGGGCGACGGTCAGATCAAATATCCCCTTTAGATAGACTAGCTTTTATCGGTGATCACGCTATGGGCGCACTTGCCTTTGAGCCGGCTCAGAGCAAATCACTGACCCATGAAGACGTTCAGCTATTAGAGCTTGCGCGGGAAACTCGCGAAGTGTTGAACGATGATAGCGAAAAGTTGCTGCGCAAACTAGTTATGATGGGCGGATCTCCGCATGGAGCGCGCCCTAAAGTCTTGCTCAACCTTGATCGAGCAAATAACCGAATGACCAACTGGGCCGGCAGCGTCGGCATTCCGGTGTTAGTCAAGTTTCCTGCGCAAAACGAGCCCAAGGAAGTCTGTGCGATAGAAGCAATGTACGCTCGCATTGCCAGTGCTTGCGGACTTCAAATGCCATGGACATCATATTTCGATTTGGACAAAGAATTCTCGGCATTTGCAATCGAGAGATTTGATCGTGACTGTGGAATGCGAGTGCCCATGCATACAGCAGCTGGAGCCGCGCATGTAGATTTTCGAATTCCACAACTGGATTACACCAACCTCTTGCGATTGACTCGCCGCATGACCAATGACGAGCGTGAGGTAGTGCATGCGTACGAGAGATGCGTGTTCAATGTCGTATTCAATAACAGGGACGATCACTTAAAAAATTTTTCGTTTCTAATGGGAAAGGACGGCCGATGGCGGTTTTCACCTGGTTACGATTTGACCTTTTGCGAGGGACCAAGCGGTGAGCATCAAATGGACATTTGTGGAGAGGCGCGCGAACCAACTCGCAAACATTTATTGGAGTTGGCAAAGAAAGGTGGCGTCAGGGAAAAGACTGCGGTTCAGTCGATTGAGCGTATCACTGAAGTTGTGGGACGCTTTGATGAATTCACTGACGACCTGCCGATTAGAACCGACACTTTTAAAAAGATAAAAGATGCGGTGCACTTAAATCGCAAACGCCTGGCTTAGCCAAATCACTTGTTAATTGCTTCGCGCCCGCTTTTTTCATAGTAATTCTCGATGGACTTATTTAAAAACGGATAAGAAACAAGTTTACCCAGCATAGAAAACGATCCGCAGTCAAACCGAGTTTAGTTAAGTGATGAGAACAGCTTGAAAAGCTGATTTCGGTCTGTCTTGGAAAGTTTTCCCAACATTGAATCAAGACTTTTGCTAAGAATACTTTGACCCTTCAGCAATGCTTTTTTGCCTGCCGGAGTAAGCGTAAATTTGAACTTGCGAAGGTCGCCGGGCACGTTGGAGCGATTTACGTACTCGCGCTTTTCCAGGCGCTTCAATAAAAAAGTGATGGTTGGATTCGGCAAGCAGAGCGCTTTTGCCATCTGTGCAGGATAGGGATTTTCTTCAACGATTTTTTGAAAGCTCAAATGTTTTGCCATGGTTTCGACCTGAGTTGGGTATCCTGAAATGCTGCCTATGGCTTTTTCACAACCTGCAGGTTGTAGCGCCGTACAACTTATAAGTTGTAGAATTCCTGAGCGTATTAAAATTCTACAGTTACTGCACAGCGCCGCACTAATTGTAGCGCAGGCCGGTAAGGCTGCCAATAAGTTGTTTTGGAACTGTTAAAGTTGTGCTGCTCTTAAAGTTTAAATCGTGCGGCAATCACGAATCTCTTGCCGTAGTGCGGCGATTTCTTCCTTGAGTTCGACAATGCTGGCGGCCCCGGCCAGCTCAGCCTCAGAATTTTCGGTATCAGTCCAACGAAAAAAGTGGCTAGAGTAGCTGTGACATAACTAAAGATTGCAAACTGTACAGAGATAGAAAAAAACAAAACATGCGCCCTCAGGGCTGCGCGGCCAGTATCCCGAGCCCATTGTGCTAATGAGCATTGCGGTCCACCAAAGAGCATCCCCCAATCGCATTATTCGAAAAATGCCAGATTACGGTGCTTGCTTCTACTTGCGAAAAATTCCTTTTCCATGATATTTAATATGGACGAAAGCGCGGCAACTAGACCTCAAAAATGTAGCCTACCCGGTGCTTCGTATTGATATATGACGCTCTGCCATCGACATCGATTTTCTTTCTCAACCGCTGAATACAAGTGCGCACAGCGTCAGGTGATGAATCTGAATCTGCTATCCAAATTCGCGCCAAAAGAGCTTCCAAGCTAAATATTTCATTGGGATGGCGCATGAAAAATTCAAGCAGAGCAAATTCTTTTGGCAACAGCTCAAGTTTTTCACCGTCGCGCATAACAGTATGTGAGACAAGATCTAAAGTTAGGTCTAGTAAATTCAAGACATTTGAAGTCTGGAAAGAGGGGGTGGAACGCCTCAATAGCGCCCTGATGCGGGCAGATAGCTCGCGCGGTTCAAATGGTTTTGGCAAATAGTCATCAGCCCCGCTGTCTAGGCCAAGTTCTTTGTCAACAGCTCTACTTTTACCTGTCAGCATTATCACTGGTGTGGTGCCGCCTCTGGCGCGAAATTCTTGAAGCACTTCAAGGCCGCTCATTTTTGGCATATCCCAGTCGAGCACGACAAGATCATAGTTGTAAAATTTTAGGCGGTCGCTGGCATCACTGCCGTTGGAAACGTGCTCGACGCCATATTGCTCGCGCTTGAGCCAGTCTTCTAACATACCGGCTAGATCGAAATCATCATCAGCAATGAGAATTTTGGCCATAATTGCATAATCCCATAATTCTTTCGGCTCAACTGCCTGAAAATGCACACCAATCATTATACTGAATTGGCCAATGCAGTTAATTTCTAGTCTATTTCGTTCTCCGTTGGTAGTCGGAACCAAAAATTTGAGCCACGTCCAATTTCACTTTCGACGCCGATCATGCCACCATGCTTCTCAATTATCGCTTTGCATATTGCCAGACCCAGTCCTACGCCGCCTTTTTCCTTAGAATCAGAGGCCTCTACCTGACGGAAGCGGTCGAATATACTCTGTTGGTGGGAGGCTGGCACACCACGACCCTGGTCGATAATGTTGACCTGGATACTGGTGGCATTGCACTGACTGACGACCTTAATCGTACTTTTTTCTGGTGAGAATTTTATTGCGTTAGCGAGAAGGTTGATTGTCACCTGCACCAGCCGATCATCGTCAGCCACTATTGAAGCTTCTGCGAGCTGTTGCTCTATTTCGATCTGCTTCAGTTGTGCTGGGCCTGAAACCGCTTCGACCGCCTTTTCAATGGCCGTCGATAGCGACATTTTTGCTTTGGTAATTGACAGTGATCCTGATTCCAGTGTTTCAATATCGAGCAACTCTTGAATCAGGTGCACCAATCGCGTGATGTTTCGGTCTGCGATGCTCACTTTTTTCAAGCCCTGTTCATTGATTTCACCATAGGTGCCTTCCTTGAGCAGACTGAGCAAGAATTTAAGCGAAGTCAAGGGTGACCGCAATTCGTGGCTCAAAATCATGACGAATTCTTGCTTGAGCCGCTCTACTTCTTCTCTTTCGGCAATTTCATTACGTTTCGCTTGTGCCAGCTCAGTGGCCATGTTGTGAAAAATAGAATCGAGATTGGCAATCTCGTCTGAACCCGCTAGTGGTGCATTGAGCCTGCCGCCAGCTGCCAGACGCGTGGCGTTGTCGGCTACCGTATTGACTCGCTTTGAGATTCCTTTGCTGAAGAATATTGCCAGCCAAAAAGCCAGCACCACATTCAGTGCTACCCCGACTGCCAGTATGATCTGAACATACGCACGCAGTTTCGCCTGCTTTTCTGGGCTGTCAGTTTCTACTTTATGTTGATCGACTACGATTGCATTCAATTTATCTATTGCTGTGCCAGCGATGTGCTTGATTGACGGTAGTAGCCGTGCGGCTTTGGCAATCTCTCCATGTTCATATTTGATGCGGCAATCATTGATAGTACGCACACCGTCATCCCACATACTACGTATCTCACGGGCCGACCCCTGTTTCTGAGGATCGTCCTGAAGCATACCGATCAAGTGGTCAAACTGGCCAGGCAGTTCATTGACAGCGCTTTCATATTGCTTGGTAAACATTGGACTGCGTGCCATCTCGGTACCGCCCACTGCCATGAAAAGCCCCAGTATGTTTTTCATGATGCCGTTTGTCAACGCGATAACCTGCCGCGCATGTGCCTCTCTCTTGATCTCGTTTTCTGCCTGGCTGAGCAGGGTGGTAAGAGTGCAAACAAAGATGAACTCGAAAGCTAGAGGCACGGCAACTAGAATCAGACCCTTATGTGAAAGTTTCAGGTTGAGCCACATCGCGCTTCCATGTCTTCTAAAAAGTCAGGGGCAATTATTCTGGCAATCCGTTTTTGTCCCCGGCGCAGGATAGCACGAATTCAATAGCTGGCAAAATTTATTCAAGGATTCGCTGTTTTGACGATGTTATAACTTTGTGACAACTCGCCTGTAGATTGCAATTGTGTTCCGACACAAACCCATCCAAGTCAATATCTTTAAGGGAGTTGAACAATGCTGGAAGATAACCAAGTTTCATTTGATAGTAGTTCTGCAAAAGCCAGAGACACAAGCCTTAACTCTATGCAGCTTGTCACTTGGTCGGCGTCGGACCGCGTGCCTTACAATACTGATCAAAATAGCATCGCCGGTAGGTTCACTCCTGATTATGATGTTCAGTCCGACAGGCAGCTGGCCAATTATGATGCCGCAAATGTACTGCTGAAAAACAATGGCCGGCTTTTCGATACTCTCGACGTCGCTGATGCCGGCGGTAAGCACGATGGCCGCATCTGCCAGAATGATTTGCAGGTATTTTTGGGAGATCAAGACAGCACGAGGCACTTGTCGCGCCGCCAGCTTGACGCTGTTCAATATTTGCTCGACAACTGGGATAACGACAGTGTTAAAGGCCTTAAGACAGAAAACAGTCTTTTCATGAACGGTTATCTCACCCGCGATTCTCTCGCCAGGGGTCTGGGCTATGATTCACGAGAAACTATGGCCCTCTCGCAAGAGCAGTCGGCTGTCCGCACCGGTCATGTTGCGGAACATCGTCAAGCGGCCGGTGATGCCATCCAAAACGACGTCAACATGAAGACCGCACGTCAGTTGTTGAGAAACAATGGCGAATTGTTTGATGCTCTTGATGTAGCCGCCCATGGTGGCAGGCAAGACGGTCGGTTCAACCAGAACGACGTCTCTAATTTTCTCGCTAATCCTATCAATGTTAAACACTTCACACCAGAGCAAATGCAAGCTGCTCAATACTTGAACGACAACTGGGATTATAGCGCCACCAAAGGATTGAAGACTGACAATAGCTTGTTTATGACTGGCTATATCACTCGCGACAGTCTGGCCAAGGGTCTGGGTTTTGATTCACGAGAGAATATGACTCGCTCATTTGCTCACTCATCTGATCCGATGGCAGGAAAATTCTATCCATCCCTGGAAATTCACAACCCTTCGCCTGGTGACAATGGCACAAATCTGCATGTCTTCCAACGTGACGAAACAATTTATGATGTTGCCAGACGTGCTCTGGTAGAGCGCAGTCACAAGACCGGTGAAGCTGTCGATCGTGATTCTATTTTCCGTGAATGTAATCGAATCATGGTCAACAGTGGCTTCCCAGCTGCCAACCTTGAGGGGAAAAACCACATCACCCAGCGCGATTTGCCTAGAGCGTGGAATTCAATTCGCCATCGCCAGGTGCTCACCATCTACACCCCAGGGACCAGCTCGTAATAACTATTTCGACTTGCGGTCAGTACTTGTAGATGGGCCAAGCCAATTGGTGAGACTATCTGTCAGTGCCTCACCTTGTGGATCTTTGTAGACATTGGCCTCTAAACTTTCTTTTTTGTACGAGGCCGGAGGTATGAGTTGAGGCACATGGGAGCAAGTATCTATCTTTTCTGTGCGGAGGGCTTTGGCCCCATCGCCGCTCAAGTCGAGATAGACAGGCAAACCGGTAAAAGAGTCAGGCAGCACATATATTTTCCGCAATAAGAAAAGCTCAGGGCGCGGCAATGTGACGGCTGTAAGTTCACCATAATCAGCTGACCGATTGCTTTTTCTGTTCATCTTTTTGAGGCTCATATCAAGGGCGAAGTCGCCCCCATAAAGCATCTTATATTTGAACATATCTCTATCTGCACATTTGGCGAGGCCGACCTTGCTCCATTTCCCAGAGTTTAGAGCTAAAGCATACGATTGGAATGCCCAAGCTCTGGAAGGGCCAGAAAAATCTTGCAGCGATGTTTCAATGAACTTATGCGACTTGTCGTTAACTACAATAACTCGCCAAGCTGGTGCTTGTGAATAGATGCGAATACCCTCAGTTCGCTTATTGAGCCTTATGCTCTGAGGGTTGATGTAGAGATCGTAGTCACCGGCAATGCCACTTGTTTGAGATAATAACCATCCGGTCGGATTGGCACACTCAAGTCTGCCGGCTGAAATTGTCAAAACTAGACCGCTGCACAAAGCAATTGTTTTCAGTTTTTTGCCGAACACCAGCTAACTTCCTCTAACCAACAGCTCCTCACCTCGATTTTAGCAAAGAACGGAATTCACTTTGTCTTGCCGTCAATCGTAAAAAATCTGCCCGGCTCATAGCCTACACGGTTTCGACCTGGGTTGGGGATCCAGAAACGCTGCCTAGGGCTTTTTCACAACCCATAGGTTGTAGCGCCGTACAACTTCTAAGTTGTAGAATTCCTGAGCATTCAAAAAACCTCCAGTCACCAAAAGGAGCAAATTATCCAAGCAATTTCGTAATTGCCTCGCGTCCGGGAGTAGTAATGCGGCGTTTGGTTCTATTTTGCGATGAGTCGATCCAAGACGGGCCTTACTTCTCTAACTTCTTTGGCGCAGCCCTCGTCGAAGAGAAGAATTAAAGCGAGTGAACGACCTGCTCAAGGCTAAACTAGCGGCGCTCAATTTTTATGGAGAAGTTAAGTTCGCCAAGATATCTTCGAACTATCAAAGTCCAATCTGGTAAATACTCAAGTTTGAACGGCTCTGCCGCGATATTTTGGAGCAATGGCCCGGGTCCAACCCTGAGTTCTATTGGTCCGCCGCCAGCACAAAATTCTTTAGCTCGTTGACGCGTTATCCAAACAAAAGTGATTTGGGTGCAGCTTTGTCTTTAGTCTGGGGCTCTCTGTTTTTGCTATCTGACGCCCAACTTCCCTGCGGGGCAGGATGTTTGTTCTCTGGAGTATCGTCAGCGGCGCTTGCTGTACACTGACCGGAGAAACCCGCAAGATCATGCTATGTATAACCGATCCGTGTCCACTGCTATGACGGGTGAATTGACATTGACCGGGGTAATCAGTAAGATCATGCTATGTATAGCCGGTCGATGTACACTAACTCCTGGTTCTTTGCTCGACACCCAGTTTTCAGAGTCGAGGAATTTGCCGCTGCTCGCAAGGAAACTAAGCGGGTATCTCAACATTCCTTACTTTCACACCACATAGCCATGGGGCGGTTGCTGCATGTGCGCAGAGGTCTTTATGCGGTCGTGCCTGAAGGCTTCACGGCGGACTCGTACATTGTTGATCCATACCTGATTGCGGCGAAGGCAACGGATGATGCCATCATTGCTTATCGATCAGCACTCGCCCTTCACGGCTACGGTTACTCGGTGCATAACTCAATGACGTACTTGACTACAAAACGGGAATCAACCAAATTCGATTTTCAAGGCACCGAATACATCGGAGCCACTCAACCGAAGGCGTTGATGAAGCAAGGGAAAGAATCTAGCAGCGTTGATTTGATAGATCGTGCGGGTATGGAAATCCGCGTCACCTCGCTGGAGCGGACGCTGGTTGATTGTTTTGATCGGCTCGACCTGGCAGGCGGAATAGAGGAAGTTTGGCGTTCCCTGGAATCGGTTACGTATCTCAAACTGAAGTCATTGCTCGAATATGTCTCGTTTTTAGACAATGCCGTGACCTCGGCTAAGGTGGGCTTATTCTTGGACATGAGCAAGGAGCGACTGCATTTGTCGGAGCAAGATATTAATTCTCTGCGCGACCGGCGACCAAAGACTCCCACATATATGTTTCGCAGTGAACGCTCTGGAAAGCTAGTTAACGACTGGAATTTGATTGTTCCAGTCAATATTCTTGAACGAACATGGGAGGAACCATTTTGATACTCTCGAAAACCAGTCTTTTCGATGAAGCGGCGGCAACTGGCTTTAGACCTGACACGCTTGAAAAGGTCATTCGTCTGCTTGATCTCCTCACGCAAATAAACCAAGACGACTTTTTAAAAGATCGCCTGGTATTGAAAGGTGGAACGGCGCTCAATCTGTTTATCTTCGATGTACCGAGACTGTCTGTGGATATTGATGTGAACTACATTGGTGCTCCCGATCTCGATACTATGCAAAAGGAAAGACCCCACGTAGAAGAGCTTCTCACGGCATCAGCGAGCGTGCTGGTTATACAATGAACAGGATCGCGCGAGAACATGCCGGAGGCAAATGGAGGCTAGGCTATCAGAGCGCAATGGGAGGGCAGGCGAATCTCGAAGTGGATCTCAATTATATGTTTCGGGTTAATTTCCATCCTGTCGTCAAAACTGACTCGAAAAAACTAGGTTCCAATCAAGCTCTTCAGATTCCAATACTCGATACAAAGGAACTAACCGCAGGAAAACTCTCCGCGCTGCTAACCAGAACGGCGAGTCGCGATCTTTTCGATGCGAGTAATCTCCTTCAAAATCAAGACCCGAAAGATGAAGACCTTCGATTGATGTATGTTCTTTACGGTGCCATGAATCCGCGCGCTAACTGGTGCGATGTTTCGGCTGAGAATATCACGGCCGATCTGAAAGACTTGAGAGAAAAGTTGATTCCGGTTCTAAAATCTGCCGGTGCGCCAGATGCAAAACAATACGAAAAATACGCCGGAGATCTGGTCGCCGATTGCAAAAGGCTGATGGCACCTCTGTTTCCACTGAGAGAGAATGAAAGTGAGTTCATTTCAGCTTTGCGTGACAAGGGTGAATTATTGCCCGAACTTCTTTCAAAAGACGATGCATTTATTGAAAAGGCAAAGATTCATCCAGGTCTGCTGCGCCGCGCCGATATGGCAAAGAAGAAAGGTGCAGGCTGAGCACCAAAAGGAAAAGGGCAGGAACGTTAGTCCCTGCCCAGAGAGTAGAGCTGCAAAAGATCCTAGGAGCTTGTCCCATAATTAGGTTAGCCGGTAAAGTGCTGAATTGGAGGGCATTTTCGAACCCGTCAAATTGTTAAGCGTTTGGTATTTTAAGAGTGGTATCGAATGCGATACTAAAGGTT
>JADYXQ010000293.1 GCA_021772135.1 Candidatus Obscuribacter sp. | reverse complement strand
TTGCAGGAGCGAATCAGGCCCAATATAGCTACGGCTCTCAACCAGGTCAGACTTATACCGCAGGTGGTACTGAAGTCAGCCAGCCACAGAACTATGTAGATGGTACTGATTACGGCCAGCAACAGCGCCAGGTCACTGGTCCTGAGTATGGTCAGCAGCAGCAGCATGTGACTGGTGCTCCTGAATCCGGTCCGCAAATCGTAGCTAGCAGCGAGGTCGGTCACTCCGGCACAGGCCCAGGATGGTCCGCTCCTCAAGTCTTACCTGACGTCACTTCCGGTAGCTCTCACGGTGTTGCTCAGCATGAACAACAACACTATGTAGAGCAGCAACAGCAGCAACCGAGAAACGATAGCCCTGGTTATATCGCTGACGGTGGTCCTAGAAAAACCTTCTCCAATATTCTTGGAGCAGGGGCGGCAGGACTGGCAGCGAAGAGCCAAGAGCAGAACCGACCAAGCGGTGGAGTACCGAAAGAATCAGCACCGGTTCCACAGCACCAAGAAGGCGCACCGCCTACGGAAGGCGCCAGCAATAGAGGCGCGAACCTCACACCTGGCCAGAAAGGCAAGGTCAAGACTCAACGTGAGTTAGATGAGGAACAACGTCGCTTGCTGGAAGAGGAACGCAGGAACATGCCCGGCTTCAACGGCGAATAATCAAAGGTTCGGTGAGCCCTCAGCCTCTTCTCTACACAGAGGCTGAGGAGCTTCCCGGATACGAGATTCGCTCGAAGCGTAAAATTGACAGGTTAATAAGGAGTTGTCCGGCGCGACAAGATTTAAAATAACGCATAAGATAGATCTGGCACCTTGGAGAATCTAATCGTGGACCTGGCCGATGTCGGTGTTAAGTGTCCTAACTGCGGCGTAAAGTTCAACAGCAAGCAACTTCCAGAAGTTGTCGATACTGGTTTGCGCAATAGTGAATTGCGCCAGCATATCGGCGGCGTCAAGCCCCAGTACGAGCAATATTCAGTGTTGACCTGCCCCAGTTGCGGCATTTCAGATTGGGCCACATCATTCATTCCCACCACTGAGCTATGCGTGCTCAATCAGGGTAACAGCCCACCGCATTTGCAATATCGCAATGCCGCCATCGGGGCGGAGCGCAAGGGCGGTAACTTCTTTGGTGTGGGCATGTTCTATCTCTACGCCGCCTGGTGTGCCGACGATGTGAATGCCTTGCCCCAGGCGCGAGAATATAGAAGGTTGGCCATTGATGCTTTCCGCAAGTCTCTGATTGATGTCTCGTGCCCCACCGATAACCGTCCTGAAGTGGAATATTTGATCGGCGAGTTGTGCAGACGTACCGGTGATTTTGCCCGTTGCAAAGAATACTATCAAGCGGTTATCGGCCGCTTACCGGCGCTCTATTCAGCCATGGCCCGAAAACTGATGCGTATGGCCGAAATGGGTTCAACTGAAGATATTCAGTTTGACGGAATGGGGAATTAAAAATTGTCTCGAGTACATAAAGTCATAGTACTGAATAAGCCGTTTAAGCTGTGGGATTTCACTGTGCGCCAGCTTCTTATGATGGTCGTTGCCGTGGCCATCTCCGTCACTTTGCTTTCCAAGGTACCCAGCAATCTAAAAATTGGCAATTTGCCCGCCAATATTCTCAGCGCCATTGTCTTTTTCTGCGCCTGTTTGCCTCTTGTCAAATTTACCGACTTGAAACCAATGAGCTGGTGGAAAAATATATTCCTCTATCGCCTGCATTTCGAGCCCACGGTTTACGTGCCTAAACCGGAAGAACAAACTGCCATTTATCCCGATCCCACCATTATCGAACCCACTAAAAAGTCTGACGAGTTCTATATTGGCTCCAGTTAGCCCGGTTTTGAGGCTAAACTGCTCAGCACAGCGTCAGAACTATATATAATGTTTCCTATAGCGTACGAGCCAAGGCTTCAGTGAGCGTTCATCAATGGTAAGAAGTGCCGGATCATCACCCATAAGAAGGACTTCAAGTTTGCGCGGCAGACCAACAGTGAACGACGACATGGATGATGACGACGACGATGATCTTGATGATTTTCGTGGTCAGAGACGTCCGCGGCCCAATACCGACTCGCAGATGCCCGAAGGCAAGCACATGCCGCTTACCCCGGGGCCTTCGCTAAACAATATCATTGCTGGATTTTATAACGGTTTACCGGGGCAGCTGCGCGATATGCTGCCTTTTGGTCAGGAATCGCACGGTGGCGGCAGCGGTGGTGGCGGATCTGACGATGACCCGCCTCCAGACAAACGCGGCGCCACCAGCTGGCAAGACGTCTGTTTCATCTATTCGATTCCGGGCGAAGATGAAGAAGACGGCCTGGTAGTTCTATCCGACGGCAGCTTCCGCAAATATATAGCCTGCAAAGGCATCAACGCTTTGCTTTTCGATGAAGCTGATCGCGAAACCATGGCTCGCACTTTTGCCAACTTTGCCAATTCGTGCGAATCAGATATTCAAATCATCATCAAAAGCCGCAACGTTTCAGTTGACGAATATCTTTCCCGATATCAGATTTTGCTTAAAACCGATAACGATTATTTGAAGTGGTACGCCGACTACACCGACAAATGGTTCAGGCGAGTTCAAGACGTTACCTTCGTGCCGCAGCGCGAATTTTATATCGTTATTAGTTTCCATCCACCAGATTGCAAAAGCGGAAAAATGTGGAACGGTCGCCGCTCCATTCAAAAACACGAAGAGTATTTAGAATCACTGAACCGTCTTGTTAAGACCGCCTTCGAACAATTGCGCGGCTCTAACTTGCGACCAAGCATTCTCACGCGCAAAGAAGTGCGCAATCTGATTTACTCAGATTTGAATCCGTCACTCTATGAAAAAGACGGCGAAGCACCACCGTCGCGCACCAACGTTTCAGAAGCCTCTGTGCTGGCTGGTTCGGCTTTGAAAGTGACTGATGATCACTTGTGGCTGGACGGCAAATATATCGGTACCCAATATATGTTTGCGCCGCCGCACGAAACCTGGATGGGTTGGCTCGTAGACTTGCTTACGCTCTCAGTTGAATACACGCTTTCGCTCTTTATTCACCAGTGCGATCAAGACAAAGTCAGACGCAACCTCAAGCTCAAATATCGCATGGGTCACGTGGCCAGCACACAGCTCGCTACCCCGGACATTGAAGGAATAGAGTCGACAAGATCGGCCGCCACAGCCATTCAAGAATTTTTGCGCAGCGCCAACAAAGCTTTTGATACTTCAATGTACATTCGCTCTTATGCCGATTCGCCTGAGCATCTAGCGCAGAACATGGACGAAGTCAGACGCATTTTCAAAAACCGTGGTGCCCAGATGGACCGCGGGCAGGTCTTGCAACTGGATCTCTGGCAGTCGACACTTTCGGTTGGAGTTGATCGCATGGCGGTGGTGCACCGCGTTATGTCACCGATTGTGGGCACTATGTGGCCCTTCTTTACTGCTTCTTGCGGCACTCCCGATGGTGTACCGTTTGGTTTCGCCCTGGCTTCAAGAGAGCCTGTGCTCCTAAATCCGTTCTTTAGAGGACAGGGTAAAGACGCGAACAATATGTTCGTTGTAGGAACAACTGGTGCCGGTAAATCGTTTGCCGTATCGATGCTTATCTTGCGGCTTTTACCCTTAGGCACGCGCTTTGTTTTGATTGATAAAACCGTAGATAAATTTGGTGCCTATCGCTTCATCACTGAGTTGCTTGGCCCGGAACTTTGCGCCTATATCGACCTTGGGCCCAGTTCCGGCTACATTCTCAACCCTTTCGACCTTGGCCCTGAAGACAAAGAAGGCGAGCCTTCCGCAGACAAAATCAGCTCACTGCTTTCACTACTCGATTTGATGTTGGCTCCTGAAGGTCGAGAAGAACTGAACGTTGAAGAAAAATCATTGCTTGATGGTCTGATTCGTGTGGCCTACATGGACGCTCACTTTAGAGGCGTGATTCCGACCATGTCGGATCTTGCTAGAGTAACAGCCCAGGCCGCTGCCGATGAAGTTGACCCGCTGCAGCGCGATCGCTTGCAACAGTTTGCTCGCGGTCTATCTCTGTTCACCAGATCTGGTGCCTTTGGTGGATTAGTTGACGGTCACACCAATATCGATACCGAAAAACTATTCATCGTATTTGATACCAGAGAAGTGAACGAACCACGCCTGGAAAGAATCGCCGTATATATTCTGGCTGAATTTATTCGACGTCGTGCGGCAGATTCAAAAGCGCGCGGCGTGCGCTTCGCAGCTATCATCGACGAAGCCGCAACCCTGATGCGATTTAAAGCCGGAGCCAGGCTATTGGACGATTTGTCGAGAAGAGCCAGGCACTACGGTATGATGCTTGTCACTATTACACAGCAATTGAAAGACTTCTTCCGACAGGCGGAGCAAGCCGATTCGGTCGTGAAAAACTCGCACATGAAAATCATGTTGCGCCAGGATCCCTCTGACTTGAAAATGCTCAAAGAAACTCTGCGTCTGACTGACGCTGAAACAGTGGCGATTGAAAACTTCTCGCGAGACGAAGAGAAACGTCGAGACAGCCAGTGCTTGCTCATTGTCGGTGCTGTGCACGGGACCATTAGACTGGTGCCGAGCCCGATGGACTACTGGATTTGTACATCAGAGCCAATCAAAGATATTCCGCGCCGCCTGGATATGATCAAAGACGTTAAAGCTAAAAATCCCAAGCTTTCCCATACCGATGCCTGTCGTCAGGCTGTTTATTACCTCGGCTTGCAGCACGAGGGATAATGGACAAGATTTTTCGCTTCAGCAAATGGTTTGTTTTATTTTGCGCTTTACTGGTGGCTGCCAGATTGGGGCAGCAATATGTAGCAGACAGAGCCTTTGAAGAGCGGGCCAGCGCCATTGCCGAGCGCATTTTTGGCTGGAACTGGCTCAATGCCGCCGGCAAAATTGATATAGCCAGTCATGCTCAGGTACTCACCGCCAAAGTCATTCATCGTCGTGAAAATGACGGTCAAGTAAGAGTGGAAGGCAACCAGCTTGTCATGGCACCAGATGCAGTGCCGGAAGGCGGCATTAAAGATTTAAATTCGGTCGACAATTCAGGCGCAAAACCACAAGGAGAAGCTCAACAAACAGGTGTTAATTCGGCGGGATCAGGTAGTTCTGGCGCTTCAACAAGCAAACCAGTATCGAGCAAATTTGCTGCCGTTCTCACTCTCTACAAAGACAAAAATAAGTGGATTTTGGGAAAAGTGGAGGCTGAGTAATATATGTATTGGAGAGTTCAAAAAGTAGGACCGGAACAGCTGGTAAAACTGTACGGCGTGCACTTGCTTCTGATTTTGAGTTTGCTCATCAACGGTTTTCAGTGGATAACGCGGCCGGCAAAATCGATGCCCGAAGGTGTCAAAACCGACATTGAAGCCTTCTCGCGCAAACTCACCCATCACTTGCTTGATACTAGTTATATTTCTTGCGAAGCCAATATGACCGCTTTGCGTAGTGAGCTTGACCCGCCTCTAGCAGCTAACTTGACTCAGCAGGGCATCTTGCCCAAGAGCGCCCAAGATATGCATGCACTGGTTCTCGATATGCAAGAACGCAAACAAATTTGCGCAGTACGTATCGACGATATCAAAGTGAGTGAGCCCACAGCCAAAGGTTTGATTCCGGCTCGAGTAACCGGTATCTGCGCCATTCACTCAGCTGCTGAAACCGCCGAAAGACGTTTCACTTTTCAGTATTTGATTGGTCAAAGAGGCGACACGGGTCAACTGATTCTTTCTCAGTATGAAGATTTGACGCCGCAATAAAATTTTAGTCACCACCCGTAACACCATTGTAAGAGAGCTATGTTTTCAGGAATCGTTGAAGAAGTCGGTCAAGTCTTAGATATAAGCGACTCTGACGACGGCCGCCGCCTGAAGATCGGCGCCAAGAATATTCTGTCTGACGCGCAAATGGGAGAGTCAATCAGCTGCAGCGGTTGCTGTTTAACCGTTGTAGATTTCGGCAGCGACTGGTTTGCCGTTGACGCTGTGATTGAGACTTTAAGACGCACCAATCTTGGCGACATGAAAGTTGGCAGCCGCCTTAACTTAGAGAAAGCCCTGCGGGTAAGCGATCGCCTGGGCGGTCACATCGTCACCGGTCACATCGATACTGTGGGCAAAGTTTCCTCCGTAGAGCAGGAAGGCTTTTCTTATCTGGTCACTTTTACACTTGAGGGCCGCTGGGCCCCGTTTTTCGTCGAAAAAGGCTCGGTTTGCATCGACGGCGTTTCGCTCACTGTGGCCAATTGCGGCGAGCTCACGAAAAATCCCGAAGATGAGTTCTGGTTTAAGGTTGCCCTCATTCCTCACACCTGGGAAGTGACAACTCTGGGGCAACTCAAGGCCGGGTCGGCCGTAAACGTAGAAACAGACATTATTGCCCGCTATGTGGCCAGGCTCACTAATATTAATGGTTAATAAAGTTGATCAAAAGCTTCCGTTAGCCTGATTTCTTGGCTATGCTTTGGTAGTCCCTTGACATATATTGCCAGCGATGGCTCGAGCACCAGTCAAATCGAGGAATTCCATGGAAACAAAAGCGGCGGCGAGCGACCAGAAACAGCAATCTCAAGCTGAGAACCAGCGGTCCAGCAATTCTTCCGGTTCCTCGTCATCAGGCGATTTTGATCCAGCGACTTTCAATACCATCGAAGAAGCCTTAGCCGACCTCAGAGCCGGCAAGTTCGTAGTAGTTTCTGATGATGAAGGTCGAGAAAACGAAGGCGATTTGATTTGCGCCGCCGAGCTAATCACCCCTGAGATGATTAACTTCATGGCCACCGAAGCCCGCGGCTGGATTTGCCTTTCGCTCACTAGCGAGAGGGCCAATGAACTTGACCTTTCGATGATGGTTGAGCGCAATACCGAATCGCAAGGCACCGCTTTTACCGTCACCATTGATGCTGATACCAGATTTGGTGTGACCACCGGCATCAGCGCATATGATCGTGCCACCACTGTTAAAGTGGCTGTAGATCCGCTTTCTAAACCGGCTGACTTGAGAAGGCCCGGTCACATATCGCCACTGGTTGCAAAAGATGGCGGCGTGCTCAAGCGCGCTGGTCATACTGAAGCAGCTGTAGATCTGGCTCGGCTGGCTGGTTGCAACCCATCTGGTGTGATTTGCGAAATCATGAATGCCGACGGCACCATGGCTCGTGTACCGCAACTGCGCGAATTTGCCAAAAAACACGATATCAAATTTATCAACATCGCTCAGCTGATCGCCTACCGTCTGGTGCGCGAGCGCTTCATCGTTCGTGAAGCCGAATGCGAGATGCCTTCTGCTTACGGCGATTTCAAACTTTATGCCTATCGCAATGTCTTAGACGGCAGCGAACACATCGCTGTAGTTAAAGGGGATGTTGTCGGTCATAGCGACGTGATGATCCGCGTGCACTCTGAATGTTTGACCGGCGATGTTTTCGCCAGTTTGAGATGCGACTGCGGCCCGCAGCTGGAAGCAGCCATGGCTCTCATTGCCAAAGAAGAGCGCGGTGTTCTGGTTTATTTGCGCCAGGAAGGTCGGGGCATCGGTCTGCTCAATAAAATAAAAGCCTACGCTCTGCAAGAAGGCGGACAAGATACGGTTCAAGCCAACGAATCGCTTGGGTTCAAACCTGATTTGCGCGACTACGGCGTAGGGGCACAGATACTGAGCGACCTTGGTCTTACATCAGTGCGCATCATCACTAACAATCCTAGAAAAATCGTGGGGCTGGAAGGCTATGGCCTGGAAGTAACAGGCAGAGTAAGCATGCCACCGTCATGCAACAGCCACAATATGAACTACCTGTTCACTAAAAAAGAAAAGCTCGGCCACTGGCTGGAGCTGGCCGGACAATCAGAAAATCAACACTTTGAGAGAGGCGAATAACCATGACTAAGGGCGAAGCCGAAGTGATTGAAGGGCGTTTAATCGCCACCGGATTGCGTTTTGGCATTATAGTGAGCCGCTTCAATGACTTTATTACCAGGCCGCTTTTAGATGGTGCACTTGAGACCATCAGACGTCACGGCGGTGAACTCAGTGACGTAGAAGTAATGTGGTGCCCCGGAGCTTTTGAAATTCCGCTGGTGGCCAAACAGGCTGCTTCAAGCAACCGCTACGATGCCATCATTTGTCTTGGTGCCGTCATTCGCGGCTCTACCGCTCACTTTGACTTTGTCGCCGGGCAGAGCGCTTCTGGCGTAGCCGCGGTGGCACTAGAAACTAATTTGCCTGTTATTAATGGCATTCTCACTGTTGATTCTATTGAGCAAGCGATTGAGCGCGCCGGCACCAAAGCCGGTAACAAAGGCTCAGAAGCGGCTGCCTGTGCTATCGAAATGGCTAATCTGCTGGCCGCTATGAAAAGCCATGCAGAAGTTAAGGCTTAAATTTGGGCTCTGACTGTAATTTGCGCGCTTTTGCTTCCCTTCTCTGTTTTGAAAAATGAAACGTCAACGTTTCATTTCAGAACAGACCTTGGCTCGACCAGGTAAGACCTACCCTTATCACTGCCGCTGTATAATGCGGGTATAGCGTCGGTGAGCGTATACGAGGCATGCAGCAGTTAAAGCTTGAATCTGCATCAATAAGCCCAAGAATTTGGTGGCTCATTGCCGCGCTTTTAATTACCTTTGCGTCAGCTGCTCTTGTTCTTTTTCCCCGCGAGTCTGCCACTGCCGAGGCCTTGAATCAGGGCATTGATTTTGGTGACTGGAAAACGACCGAGAGAGTGTGTGTGCAGATTCTTGCGAAAAATCCCAGTGATGCAGATGCTTTAATAGCTCGGGCCTTAGTATTTAGAGGCTTAGCGTTGTGCAGCATAGGTAGATCAAAAATCGGCCAGTCGGATTTAAAGCTGTATCTTGCAATTACGCCGCTGTCCAGTGATTTTGATTTGCGATATCGTCGTGGCGTCGCTTTCGATTGTCTCAAAGATTCTAAATCGGCTGAAAAATAATTTCTAGATATCGTGAATGACACTGACTCAGCAACGCTGCCTGCAAGCAGATTTTGTCGTGGGCTGGCTCAGGCCGGGCTGCACAACTTCTAGATTCTTGGATAGCTTATTTTCATGCAGTAGGCGGTCAGCCAGAGCTAGCCGTACAAGAGTGCGCTGCAATCGCTGCTAAGACACCCAATCTTTATGGAAATCAAGCAATTTGGGCATTGGCGCTGGAGAAACAAAAAAAATACGCTGAGGCAATAAGTCATTACGATAGAGCGTTGCGAATTGAAAGTAAATGCTTGGAGGCGCTCAGACGCCGCGGCTGGTGCCATATGATGATATACAACCACGCCCTGGCGTTGACAGATTACAATGCAGTCTTGGCAGTCGAACCAGATGATCAACCAACAATTCTGGATCGGGCTATGGAATATCACAACTCTCAGAAGTACAAACAAGCAATTGATGATTGTCGGCGCGTGATTGAAATTAATGGCAAAAACGAATTCGCCTGGGGTCAGCTTGGCGATTTACAAGCACATTTGAAACAATGGAAAGAAGCCCACGCCTCCGCCAGTCAAGCCATTAATCTGGCACCCACCTTCACTGATGCTTATCAGACCCGAGCCTGGGCCGATCAAGAAATGGGAAATTCGGTCGAAGCTCTTGCCGATTTAACTGCAGCGATAGCGAGTGATCCTACTTGCGACGCTGCCTATTATTCGCGCGGCTATTTGTACAGAGACCAAAAACAATATGATAAATCCATTGCCGATCTTTCTGAGGCGATCAAGATTGATCCTTCTAACCCTTTTTACTTTTGTGCTCGCGGTTGTGCCGAGGTGCGCAATGGTAATAACAGACAAGCGATAGCAGATTGCACCAGGTCGATTGCGATTGCTCCACATAGAACTCACCCATATTTGTCGAGGGGCGAGGCTTACAACAACTCTGGCTATTATGACTTGGCATTACTCGATCTGAATCATGTCATCGATCACGATTCATCAAACGTTGAGGCTCTGACGGAACGCTCGAAGGTTTATGGAATATTGGAGAAAAGGAAACTTGCCGCTCGGGCTATGGCTCGCTCGCAGCCACGAAAATAGAGGCACTGTGAACGATGATTGGCAGGTCCGGCAACTAGATGTAATGAACTTTTAGCAGAAGGACCAAGGCTTCAATGGGCGTCTATCTCAGTTCAATAATCTCAAAGAAATGGTGGCTCATTGCCGCGCTTTTACTCACAACTATTGCAATCGTCATTCTCAGGCTGCCGTCCACAGAAGAAACCTTAGATCAAGCAGTCAACTTCGGCGACTGGAAAAAGGCCGAGAGTTGGTGCAATCAAATTCTTGAAAAAAATCCAAACGATGCTGATGCACTTGTGGCCAGGGCGCGTCTGAGTGGCATGGTTGGCAAAAGCACTGAGGCGTTGGCAGACTGTATCGAAATGAAAAACTATATGCCCACTCTGCTTTAGACAATTATGCTTTAGCCATGCGCGATTTGAATCATGCTCTCGCGGGGTATCCCTCGTGGGCGGAAGCCTTGGACGCACGTTCAAAGGTTTATGAAAAATTGAAATACAAAAAGCCTGAAACACCTGACCTGACCAAGGTAAACAAGTTAATAATGCGTTCATTCGCAAAATGAAACGTTATCGTTTCATTTTAGAAACCTGTTAGACCAGCCATTTGCGAACTGAAACGTTATCGTTTTAGTTCGCAAATCACCAACTGCATAACCAATGCTACTCTTGCCGCCGCCGCTTCCACCGCCGGAATAATTTCGTTTTTCTCTAGAGTGCGCAGATATTCATTATTTGAAATCGCGCGAATAGCAAGATTCGGCAAGCCATGTATAGCAGCTACTTGAGCGATATAAGCACTCTCCATGTCTTCGGCATCAACACCAAAGTTAGAACGCACAAAATCTAATTGAGGCAGGCCCTTGGTCCAGCCATCGAGAGAGCCGATAATTCCAGCAACCATTTTCGCCGGTTGCACCGCATGTTCGGCCGGCCAGCCTGGCGCCTGCCACTGAGAGAACTTTTCACAAACAGCAGATTCTAGCGCCAGAGCCTCTTGCAGAAGCTGCTCGTCTCCGGCCAGGTGGTCACAGTGCACTGGCTGACCGTCTTTTAAATAACGAATGGCAGTGGTGGCAATAAGCAAAGTTTGGCGCACCTCTAAAGTTTCTTTAGACGAAATGATTTTGCAAACAGCACCAAGGACAATATCACCAGGCATTAGCTCGCTATTGATTGCACCTGCTGCTCCGCCATGCAAGATTAGCTCAGGGCCATAGCCAATTAAGTGTTCAGTGGCAGCAGCAGCATTAGCCGGGCCAATAAACGAGACTATCACTGTAAGTTTTGTCTGCCCTAATTGTGCCTGGTAGATTTGCCAGGGTGAGCTTTTCTGCAGGGTCAGTTCTGGAATTGAAGCCAGAAGCGGTGCCAGCTCGAACTGAGTCGGGATGACAATGCCGATATGTGCAGGCGGCTTGGCCACAGATTTACTCGACTTCGGCGTAAATTTGGGCCAGTTCAGGAACGTCTTTTGAAACTACGGGATTTTCCCTCAAGAATTTATCGATGGTGCTGGTGATGCGCCACAGTTGAAAGAGGTTGCCCTGTGCCTCAACTTCGCGCATGATCACGGCCCGTTGCAATTGCATCTTGTTTTGAATCAAACGGGAAAGCGTGGTGCCGCTAAAGTGGAAACAAATATCTGGTTTGTGCAGGCTGGGGTCGAAAGGCACCACTTCTGCTTCGCCGTTTGGTCTTGAGCGCAATAGCCAGCCGTGAACGCTGCCGGCGCGCAAGTGAAATCCGATACTGGTGCCGTTAATTTTGGCGTCCTTGAGAGCGCCGTGTTCGATACGCTCAGGTACAAATCTTTCAAAATAGTAGTGCGCCAACTGTTCTGAATAATCGAGCACGCTGGGCTCATCAATTACAGTGACATGCTCACCCCAGTTGTGGCTTTTGCCTGACTGAATCATTTTGTCGAAATAGTCTTTGTCTAAGCGCATGGGTGGCATCTGATAGCGACCAGCCACTTCAAATAGGTTTCTGGTTTTGACTTGCACGTTATCCAGCAAAAGTTTGCGCAGAGTGCCTGGCAGATTGAGGCCATCTTGCTCGCTGCATTTTATTTCCTGGCAGTTTAAAGATTCGGCCAGGTGTGTGAGCCACTCGCGATTGAGAGTCGTCTGGGTCGAAACGAGATTGCAAATGCGCGGTCTGGCTTCGTCTTCAATGTAATGGAAGAATGTGTTTACGGCTACGTCTACCGGTAAAAACCAGAGCGTAGAATCTGGATTGTAAGCCAATTTGAGAGATGCAGCGGGGAAGAAAGGCTTAGACGTTTCTTGCAAGATTTCTTTGAGCAAAGTATAGATGCCGTCGTATTTAATTGACTCACCGGTTTTGGTGTCACCACTTAAAAGCGGCAGGCGCACCAGATACCAGGGTGATTCACTACCGCTTAGATTTTCCAAAACCCGTTGTTCGTACTGCTGGCAAATGCCTTCCCAGTTCGAAAGTGGTTTGCGTCTGGTGAACTCGAGTTCTTCTGGTACCACTCCGTCTTTTTGCACGCCGCCCCAGATGGACGAAATAATAAAAGTTGGTGTGCCTCGAAAGGCTTTCATGATCGCCTTAAAGTCGGCACCGGCCAGAGGTGCTCGCGGTGAGCGGGCTTCATCAAAGTTTGGTGGCAGGGCACTGAATATGATGGCATCGTAATTGTGATGCTTCACTGCTTCCGCGGGCTCCACCACTTTCAAGCGATCTTTGAAGACGCGCTCATTTTCTTTGCCACCGAGGGCGGCATAAAGCATGCTCTGGGCTTGAGTTTTCAAGTCAAGGGGCGAAAGGCTGAGAAGACTGAGAGAAGACTTGCAAGCAAAGTGAACGTGCCAGCCCCGTTTGACCAGATAGGCGGCGAGTGGCCCGTTGAACGAAGTGACAGGGCCCCAGATATAAGCAGTTTTTTGAGTGATGGTCATTGTTTTGCCGAACTATCTCTGATTTTCTCTTTTTATTTGGACAAAAAATTGCTGAAGCTCATATCGCTATTGGCCAGGCAAGTGCCTGCAACTTCGTCGCCAAGCCTCATACTATCTTCCCTTTCATACGACCGATAGCTTTCTATAGGCAGTATTACTAATACGTAAAGTGTGGCCAGGGCATTTAAAAGCTTGTTAATTACGGTAGTTACTGTCGGGGCCGGGATTAGGGCGAGAATGAGGGCGAAAATTTGGAGCAGCAAAAGTGGCCCCAGGTAAACAATGTTGCGCATTAAAGCTTGCTTCAAAGAGGGCTGATTGCCGCTGAAGATGTCAACCACCTTAAAGCCCATCAGATTTTTGCCGAAGCCGCGGCCTTCGAAGAAATAATCGCGGACAATCAAAAAGAGCACAATTACCAGGGTGCCACTAAAGAAGTGGTTTACAAAGGGTGTGACCATCACCATCAAACTGAGCAAAAAGCCGATGCCGAAATCAATGCCCAGGGCAATAACCCGCCGGCCCGGCTCAATACGTTCAGGCTCGAACTCCGCGTGCGCCCTATTTTCAGCCAGAGACTGATTGAAATTATTCCAAGCCCTGACGATGGGGTTACCGCTGGTAGCCTCGCTGTCGGTCTCGTATCGGTCTCTTCCGGAACCGCGCAATGGTCTGGGCATATGCATCCTAATTATTTGTATCTCTATCATAAAGCAACAGGGGCCTGAGCAGAGATATGGTTATTTCTCCTGACATCGAAGTGTAAGAAGAACTTTTGATTATGGAGCGCCAAGTTGCCTTCAAGGGAAGTTACCATTGAAGTGTGAGCAATCGCTGAGTAACCCAAGATAGAGAGAAGGTGCGCCATGACCGCTGCAGATAGAGAGACCGTAATTGTTGATGGTTTGCGTACGCCTTTTGGAAAAATGGGTGGCGCTCTTGCCAACCTCAGCGCTGTTAAATTAACCAGCCCTTTGATTAAAGAGCTAGTGGCTCGCAACAAAATCGACCCCAACACCATTGATGAGGTAATCATCGGTCAGGTGTTGCAAGCCGGATGTGGCCAGATTCCTTCACGGCAAGCGCTGCTCGCGGCCGGTCTGCCTAACACCACTGAATCAACCACCGTCAATAAAGTTTGTGCTTCCGGAATGAGAGCCGTCACTCTGGCTGACTTGCGCATTCGGGCCAATGACGCCGAGATTATTTTGGCCGGCGGCATGGAGTCTATGAGTCAAGCCCCATATCTGGTTGAGGCTAACTCCGCCAGATTCGGCAAAAGAATGGGCCACGTAGCTTTCAAAGACGCCATGTTGGCCGATGGTCTCGAGTGCCCCGTTGCTAATGTGCACATGGCGGTGCATGGTGCCAATGTGGCCGATGAGTTTAAAATTACCCGTGAAGCGCAAGACCAGTGGGCCTTCCGCAGTCATCAACGGGCCATCAAAGCTATGGAATCAGGCGCTTTTGCCAGTGAAATTTTGCCTATCGAAGTGGCTGCCGGCAAAGGTCAAACTAAAAAGATCGACCGCGACGAAGCTCCCCGTGCCGACACCACTATGGAAGCACTAGCCAAACTCAAGCCGGTCTTTACCGAAAACGGATCGATCACAGCCGGCAACGCCCCTGGTGTTAATGACGGTGCCTGCATGCTTCTGGTAATGAGCGCAGGCAAGGCTAAAGAGCTGGGTCTCAAGCCTCTGGCCAAAATCGTCAGCCATGCTTCTATCGGTCAAGACGTACCTTATCTGGCCACGGTGCCGGCCCTTTCAACTGAAAAAGCATTGAAGAAAGCTGGTTTAACCGTTAAAGATCTAGACCTTTTTGAAGTCAACGAAGCCTTTGCTTCGGTGGCATTAAAATCGATGGAAATGCTCGGTCTCGATGCTGAGAAAGTGAACGTCAATGGCGGTGCTGTGGCTTTAGGCCACCCCATCGGCGCCAGCGGCGCTCGCATCTTGCTCACTCTGGCCCGCGAGATGGAAAGACGTGGTTCTAAATATGGTGCCGCAGCTATCTGCTCAGGAACAGCTCAGGGTGATTGCGTAATTTTGAGCAGAGTCGGCCTCGATTAATTGCACAGGAGTAACTGCTGACAGTGGAGACTTCGCACGCAAGCCAGATCGATGAAGCGCGCTTGCAAATTGAAGAGTTGCGCCGCCAGGTAGAGCACCATCGCTTTGCCTACTATGCACTAGACAAACCTGAAATAAGTGACGCCGATTTTGATGTTATTTATCGCCAGCTTGAAAGTCTTGAGAAACATTTTCCTGAACTTGTAGTTCCTGAAAGTCCAACTCAAAAAGTAGGGGCGGCGCCCAGCACTGATTTTACGTCGGTGCGCCACCGCATACCGATGTTAAGCCTGGCCAATGCCATGTCTGCCGACGATCTCGACGAATGGCGTGAGCGTCTTGAGCGCGGCCTTGAAGTAGAAGACGCCCGTCAATTTGATTTTGTCTGCGAGCATAAAATTGACGGTCTTTCTATTGCTCTGACTTACGAAAATGGAAATTTTATCCGTGGTGCCACTAGAGGCAACGGCACCACCGGTGAAGACGTCTCCAATAATTTGCGCACTATCAAAGAAATGCCGCAGAAGCTAAAACCAATCGCTGTGCGAGAAGACGGCTCCATTGCTCTTGAGCGGGCGGCCGGTGAAACAACCGCAATGAAAATGCCCGCCCTGGTAGAAGTGCGCGGCGAAGTTTACATGGCCGTGGATAATTTCGTCACTCTCAATCAAAGTCTGGTTGATGCAAATGAGACTGCTTTTGCTAATCCACGCAACGCCGCATCAGGTTCATTGCGCCAGAAAGATCCACGTAAAACCGCAGCCCGCAAAGTTTCGCTGTGGACTTATTTTCTTTATATCGTCGATGACACCATCAAACAGCCGCGCAGTCAGTGGGAAAATTTGCAGCTTTTAGCTGCCCTCGGATTTCCCGTTGAGCCCAACCGAACGAAAGTTACAGGTATCGAAGGCATTCGCAATTTTGTCGATCACTGGGCAGACAGCAGGCACGATCTTAATTATCAAACTGATGGTGTGGTAATTAAGTTAGACGATCGCAAACTCTGGGATCATCTGGGCAATACTTCGCACAGCCCGCGCTGGGCCATTGCTTTTAAGTATCCACCTGAAGAAGTAGAGACTACACTCGAAGACATCAAATTTGAAGTGGGGCGCACCGGTGCTGTTACTCCCACTGCCTGGTTGGAACCGGTGAAATTGGCCGGTACAACAGTTAAGCGCGCTACTTTGCATAACGCCGATCAAATTGCCAGACTCGATATTCGCATTGGCGACACCGTTGTGGTGCGCAAAGCCGGTGAAGTTATTCCTGAAGTTGTTTGCGTCAAATTTGAAAGAAGGGCAGCCGACAGTCAGCATTTTGTTTATCCTACTCACTGCCCCGCCTGTCAGACCCCGCTCGAGCGAGTGGGGGAAGAAGTGGTTTTCCGCTGCCTCAATGTCTACAATTGCCCGGCGCAAAAAGTGCGTCGCTTGATTCACTGGGTGGGCAAAGAAGCAATGAATATCGACGGTGTGGGCGAAATGTTGATTGAACAAATGGTAAAAGCGCAGCTGGTAGAAAAACCTTCCGACTTTTACCGTCTCACCGAAGAATTGCTTTTAACCCTTGAGCGTATGGGCAAAAAATCTGCCACCAATATTCTCGCCGCAGTTGAAGCTTCTAAACAAAGACCGCTGGCGGCCTTGCTCTTCGCTCTCGGTATCCGCCATGTGGGCCGCTCTGTAGCTGAGCTGCTGGCCGAACGTTTTAATTCTATGGAAGCGGTTCAAGAGGCTACCTCTGAGCAAATGTGCGCCATTGAGGGTGTGGGCACGGTCATAGCCGACGGCGTAATCGAATATTTTGCTCAAAGCGAGAATCAAGCGCTTATCATTGAGTTGCGCGAACTGGGTGTGAAAATGGCAGTTGATGCCGATCAGCAGACGGTGATTTTGCCTCAGTCTCTGGCGGGCAAAACTTTCGTTATCACCGGCACCATGGAAAAGTTAGAAAGGCTCGAAGCTGAGCAGCAGATCAAAGCGCGCGGGGGAAAAGCCACTTCATCTGTCTCTAAAAAGACCGATTTTGTTATCGTCGGCGCCAATCCTGGTTCAAAAGTGGCTAAAGCGCAGGAACTTGGTATAAAGATAATTGATGAGGCTGAGTTTTTGGCTTTACTGGAAATCTAGTGCTGAGAGGCTAATTTGTGAATTTGAAAGGCAGACTGTCAGCTTTTACCGCAACAATTTTGCTCGCTTCCGCTTTTGCACCATTGCTTTCTTTCAGCGTGGGTAGCTGGCAGGGTGCATACGCCAAGGGTCAAAAAAATACAACTGACCCTGCTTACAAAAATACCAAGCTCGGCAAGCAGCTGTACGAAAAAAAGGATTATGACCGGGCTATCGACGCACTTTTGCAAGCCACATATTTTGCTCGCAACGGCTATGCTCCAGAAGCATTCTATTATTTAGGCATCACATATAAAGCCAAGGGCGACTATCGCAAAGCTAAAGAGGCTCTGAAAAAGCACCTCCAGCAAGCAGTTGATGATACCGCTCTCGGAAATATTGCTCTGGCCGAAGTGTTAATCGAACTGGGTGAACTGGACGGCATTGAGCATTTTATTTCGGCTGCCCTGATTGGCTCTAAAGTTTATGGACCGGTCTGGTGCTCGGCGCAGTATGTGCACGCCAAGCTTGATGTGGCGCGGGGTAATGATTCTGACGCCGTCAACCGTTTTAAAGACGCCCTGGGCGAGCGGCCATGGACATATTTTGATGCCTGGATAGGCCTGAGTGAATGCCTGATGAAAATGAAAAAGTGGAGTGACGCCCATAAGTATCTCGACGAATTGCTCACCACTAATGCAGTGGTTAAAGGCATGAACTATGAGCGCACCCATTTAGATCTCGGTATCTGTGCACTGGCTAAAGGCAATCACCAGGGGGCCATCGACAATTGGCACAAGTGTCTTGAATATAATCCCGACAATCGTGAAGCGCATTTGCAGCTGGCCATGATTCTCGATGCTGAAAATCATATTTCATCATCAATCAAGGAGTATCGCAATTTTGTTCGTCTTTGCGACGATCCTAAATTGCAGTATTTGCCAAAAGATGTGCGCTCTAAGCAAGTTGAAAATCGCATCGCCATGCTCGAGCAAAAATTGCAAACTGAAGCACCGGCACCGCGGCCCAGCGTCTCGCCTTATTCATTGAAGGTCGAAGAGAAGGCTGCTCAAGAGCGGCAGCGTCAGGCCGAATTGGAGCGCCAACGTGATCTTGAAGAGCAAATGAAGAAACTGCCCAAAGATGCCGGTTTCTAAAAAGGCAGTGCCGACTGTTTGTAGTCTTTAGGAATTTCAAAAAGTGATGGCTTAGGTGGCCTGGCCACCATTCGTGTCAAAGTGGCTGAGCTGTTGCTGTTCGGTATGGTCATGGAGACCAGGCAACCAGTTTTTAGGTCAAACCAAGATTCGACAATCGCTTTTTCGCCCGGCAGTTGCGCCCGGTAGCCGACGCAATTGAGATTGCCATATTTGCGCGAGCCCAGCTTTTCGGACTCCACGCTTTTAAACATCTCCTGGTCAAAGGCCGCCAGACCTTTGTTCGGCAGCACGTCAGACATAAATGTCTTTTGCTTTTCGTGCAGAAAATATCTTTTTTTGTTTTTGAAATCTATAATTGTGCTACTGACGGCCGTGCTATTAGGCATGGTTGATTCCAACCGCACCTTGCCTTTGCCATCGCAGTATAAATACAAAATCGACAGGCCGGCATTGCTCTTCTGCTCGTAAGAAGCTTCATAAGGCACTTTCGGATAAGTCGTTGCCAGGTCTCGTTTGAGCTGATCAGAGTTGACTTCGTATTTGGTCACCAACGAATAAATAGACATACCAATGATAAATGCCAGCACCACCCACAGTGGCGCGGTGCGGCCGCTAAACCAGCTGCTCGGGTTCATAGAAGCGCCTTCTTCTTAACTTCGATAGAAGAGGTAAATTGGTCAAAAATGCTGATGCCCTCGAGGTCCGTTTTTTTCAATGTGCCTGTGATTAAAAGCACCTTGCCTTTGATATAGGGCAAGAAATAATTGACTTGGCGAATTTCCGTGTCATCAACTTTGCCGGTGTGAGTCACCCGGGCGCAAATAACCCCCGATGACAGTTTAGTCATCTCATTCGATTCCAGTTTAAAATCCTGGCACTGCTTAGACAATTCGTCTTCCAGCGCTTTAGCCATTTTGGCCAGACTGCCGGAAACTTTGCGGTCGGCAATAATCAAACTGCCTTTTTCCACCGTTGATTTCTTAACCAGCAAATCGTGGCCGTAAAATGGGTTTTTGGTAGCCTGCCAGCCTTTGGGCAAAGTGTAAGTCAAATTAGCCGAGCGGTCGGTTTGCTGCATTTCGTTGCTGGGCCGCTCTTGCTGGCTGCTGTCAACGACCTCCTGAAATGTTTTCTTCTCAGCCGGCGCCTCGGCCCTTTTCTTGCCTGGCCAGGCCGACGCGGGCAAAAATGAGGCGATGACGACGGTCAGGGCGACAATTAATGAATTTTGGGTGACCGGGCGCATTTGAGGTCTCGATTTAGTCATACTGTTCAAACTGAATAACAGACATTTGTAGCATAAACAGCCACCCTGAAAGACTCAAGCTTTTGCTAAGTGTTTATTCTCGTACTCCTGGGGTTTCCCCTGGGTTACATTGGGGTTGGCAAGGGAATATTTTAAAAGCTGAGCAGGTGAATGTGATGCCCGAGCTTCTGGATGAACGCCCCATCAATGCCCCGGATTCGCCCGTGCGCGCCGGTATATTTGTGCAGAACATCACAAAAACCTATAAAGGCGGCAAGGTTAAAGCGCTCAGTGCCCTTTCTCTCGAAATTCACCCTGGTGAGGCCCTCGGTCTGGTTGGCCCAAATGGCGCCGGTAAGACTACCCTGCTCAGTTGTTTGATGGGCTTTTTGCGCATTGATTCGGGCAGCATTTTGATTGATGGCGAAGTGCCTGACGCCTTGACCACTCGCCAGCTGGTCGGCTATTTGCCCGAGCGGCTCACCTTCGACCGCTGGATGACCGGCCGCGACTACATGCAATATCACCATGAACTGGCTGGTATGCCTGAGTCTACTCGCAAAAGCGACTGCGAAATTTTGCTCGAGCGTGTAGAACTGCCGCCATCTACGTGGTCTATGGCAGTGAAAAAATATTCGAGGGGAATGTTGCAACGCCTTGGTTTTGCCCAGGCTCT
Source organism: Candidatus Obscuribacter sp. (assembly GCA_021772135.1). Classification (GTDB taxonomy): domain Bacteria; phylum Cyanobacteriota; class Vampirovibrionia; order Obscuribacterales; family Obscuribacteraceae. Next base: position 15,719 of record JADYXQ010000293.1, on the reverse strand, counting down.
GGTGGGTAAACCACGTTATCTGCTGTTAGATGAACCTGCTTCAGGCATGGACCCCAGCGGCGTTTTGATTGTGCGTCAACTTTTAAAGACTCTTAAGCAAGATGGCCTGACTATTTTACTTAACTCGCACCAGCTTGATCAAATAGAAAAAGTTTGTGACCGTGTCGCTTTTCTTAAAGAAGGTTCGGTTAACCGTATTGAAGATATGCACGTCAAAATCGAACAAGAAGAAAATTTGATTATTCGCTGGTTGGCCCACACTACAGAGTTAGGTGTGGAAGATTTTGGGCGCATTGCTCAAAAAGAATGCTTGAACATTGCCGAAATCAATAATGATTTTGCCAGGGTCAGCACCGCCAGTAGTGCCGCCACCGTCAAGTTGATTAAGGCTCTTGTAGCCGCAGATTTTCCTATCAATGAAGTCAGATCTGAAGACACAAGGCTGGAACGCCTCTTCATTAACTCAAGTAAGGAGGGGTCTTAAGCATGAACCGCGCTGTTTGCATCACTACCTGGCGAGAATTTAAAGCCAATAAAGTGCGCATAATAATGCTCACTCTTTTATTTCTGGCACCTCTTGTTGTTTTTACAATGCGGCGCTGCACCAGCCCGGAAGCTTTAAACGAAGATTTGCTCTCGCATCCGTGCATGGCCAGCTTGTTCACATTGCTATGGGCGGCAGGAGTAATTGGTCGTGAAGTGCAAAACGGCACCATTGCTCTGGTGCTGGCCCGGCCAATTTCGATAGCTACTTATGTCTACAGCAAATGGTTTGCCGTGGCTTTTGCCGCATCGCTCTGTGCCGTTGAAGCGGTGTTTTGCGAGCATATTATTTCGGCCGTTAATTCTCCTGCACTCTTATGGCAGACAGAATTTCTCACTAATAGCGTCGAGCGCGTTTTGCTTTGCTTCGGCACTGCGGCCTTTTTAATTTTACTGTCGTCACTGGTATCGGGCCTGAAAGACCTGGCACTGCTAGCCGGTTTTGGCTTCATCTTTATGACTCTTGCCACGGTAGGCTCTATGGTGCACCATTTGTGTGCGGCCGCAAATTTTGACGCGGAGCTGGCACGAGGCCTTGCTAAATCAGTTGAACATATCTTTGTCGGCATTATCTATCCTTATATTCCACTGTCAGTATTTTTCTCCGGTGACCTCTTTGCTGTGGGTTCGCTGATTTCGTATTCAACTCTAATAACTTGTTCTCTTGCCCTGGCCATTAAAGTGCTTACTCGCAAGGAGTTCTCCTATGCCGCCGACTAAAAGCAAAAGCACACGCTACCAACCAAAGGCTCTCTATTTTTGCGCCGGAGCTTTGCTTGTGCTTTCGGGCCTGTGTAATTTTGGTGAGCAGTTTGCCGCAAATTATTTCGCTCAGGTAAATGATTATCTGGCGGGAACCAGCCCCATTAAGTGGCGTACCCGGCAACAAGGCGAATTAGAGGCTGTTGAAAAGCATAAGCCGGTACTATATGTGGTGCTCGTCAAAGGCGACGTCTATTCTATGCGCTTAAGCGGCGAGGGTCTGCACGATAGCAATGCAGCGGCCATAATCAATAAAAATTATATTCCGGTCAAAGTGGTCTTTAACGAAGCGGGAAACTATAAAACACTGACGGGTGATTGCAAAATATTGCAAGATCGCGGCTTTAACATGTCGAGCGGTTCACTGATTACCGTGCCCTGGCAAATGGTCGGTATGTCTTGTCAGGATGTGCTTTCGACTTCAAATCTTGCTGAAATGGGTGTGGAAGATAGCGCCAAATTAGAGCAAGGCCAATTCTATGGCTACAATCAAAATTATTACCATGGCGGCCGCGGCCAGTTTGGCGAAATTCACGGCCCCACTGGCCGCGCTATTTTCAACGGTTATGCCAATCGTCAACAATTGATTGACTACCTGCAGACCGCTACCCTGTGGCACCAGTTGCCTCCTACCAAAGGCAAAGTCGCCTGGCTGCCTGCAGAGACTCTGCAAAAACCGCTCACTGAAAAGCCAAGATTGATTGCGCTGGTGGAAAATTACGGCACGGCCAGCGATTCAATGCGCCTCGATATTTTCTGGAGAAAGACACACTACGAGAGAATCAACCAATCTTTTGAGCCAGTACTGGTGGAGTTTCATCACGGCGACAGAGCTTATAATGAAAGATTGCAATACTTAAAAGATAAATATGGCGTCACCTGTTTGCCGGCTCTGGTTGTGGAAGGAGCTAAACTAAAAGCACCCATGGTGCAATATGGCAACTCCGGCAGCAGCGGCACTGATGACTTCTTGCATTCGGCTCTTACCGGTGAGCAAAAGATTTCAAACCCTCAATTAGACAGGTACCCGCATGGCGCTCACTACCGCGCACACCACCATTGAAGTAGACGGCAAAACTCTCCACATTCCCCAAGGCATTAATTACAGCTGCTCCGGCTGCGGACGCTGTTGCAACGGCGTGGCCGTGCCCATGACTCAGGACGATTATGAGCGGGTATCAGCCATCGATTGGAGCAAAGAGCTGCCCGAGTTCGACTGGAGCCGCCAGTTCAGAACGCTTAGTGCCAAAGAAAACGACAGCTCGACCTATACCCACGCCATTCGCCCTACCAACGATGGCCATTGTCCATTTTTGATCAACAAACTCTGCCACATCCACGCCACCCGCGGAGAGCACGTCAAGCCGCTTATATGCGGGCTTTTTCCCTATTCGTTCAATCACACGCCTTCGGGTGTTTACTTGACGGTGAGCTTCCGCAGCAACGCCGTGCTCGGCAATATGGGCACGCCCCTCACCGAGCAAATTGATACGCTCAAAGAAAAGTTTGCTGTTTACAACACTCTTTATACGGCCCGCTCGGTTATTTGGGATTCAATCAAGTTAACCGTAGACAAACCAATCAGCTGGCCGCAATATCTGGAATATGAGCAGGGTGTGCTTACCGCTCTGACGCAAGAAAATGTGCCTCTCAAACAAAGGCTCTTTGCCGCTTCTGACGCGCTCTTCAAAGATTTGAACAAGCCGCCTGTACCTGCTGAAATAGCGCCACCTAAAGGTATCGACAAGAAATTTCTAGCCGGATTGTTTGCTCTTTATTATCCGAGCGACGCTAAGTTTCTCAACAAAGATGTGGTCTTTAACGGCGTCAAATTTGCACTTGATCTAGCCATGAAAGCACCTAAGTTTAGAGTGGTGAATAAGTCATTTACCTTTGAGGAATTGACGGCTTTTCCCTGGCCCAAAGGCGATCTTGAGATTGAAGACTTGTTGACCAGGTTCTTGTATTCGCGAGTATTCGGCAAGTGGTACTTCGGTGGCGGCTTTGCTCAGTTGAGCGTAATTGCAGGCTTCCATCACCTGGCCATGCTTGTAACTTTAATACGCCTGCACTCTGCCGGCCTCGCCATCGCCCGTGGTGCTGATCAAGTATCGATGATTGACGTAATGGTATCAGTCAGGCAAGTAGAAGAGAAAGTGCAAGAAGCGGTTCTCGACGGTTACAGTGCCGCTCTCTGGGAGCTGATGCTCTTTGCTCCGGGGCGCCTGCGCAGAGTGCTGGAAGCCAGTATATAACTAACGCAACTAATTCGGTAGATCGTGACTTTTGTCGCGATTTAGATAGTCTTGCATCATCGCTGTTCTTTCACTTTCTTCGACATCTGTCAGTAGTCGCAATGGCGGCGTGGTTATTTGCTGCGCGCCGTCGGTAACATCGAACGGAATTGGAATTTTTAAGGCTGCAAATAAATTGCGTGCGGCTGGTGTGTCATGCATGATATCGAAACGCGGAAAATGATGACCAGCGGCTCCTATTTCGCAGTTTACACCGGAGCCTGGATGATACCCGCCACGGAGATAAAATCTTAACGCGGCATATTCTTCCGTGGTCGAAAAATCATTGCGCTCCTGGTTTTTAAACTGGCCCATTTGCGCGAAAATCAAACTAAAAGGTGCCTCTCTCAAAAAGGAGGCTATTTTTGATTTGTTTTGCCTTTCTGCAAACTGCACCAGTCGCGGCCGTAGCGCATCGTCGCATCTTTGGGAGGGTGGGATGCTTTCCCATGAAATGGCGACATCGGACCAGTAGACGACATCTTTTAAAGAACCACGGGCTATAGCTTTGTCGATTTTTTCCAAATGATCTTCTAATGTGGGCGGATAGTTTTCTTTTGCAGTGGGAGCAACCGTTGGCGCAGCACTGTTTGGAACGTTCGTTACTTCAGTGCTTTGTTTCTGAGCAACAGGAGCCGACACCTCTGTCGTCGGCTTAGTTTTGCCTGTTAGTTGCAGTAGATATCCTGAAATTATTGCGGTATCTCTTTTTTGCAATTGGGCTAGCTGAAAAAGTTCAAGGCAATATGTAGTTGCCTGTTGCTTCAGTCCCAGACCAATCAGAGCTTTTAGTTTGCCAATCTGATCAGATTCTCTGCTTTCATCTTTAAGAAGTTGAGTGAAGCAATTAAGAGCCAGTCGGTAGTGCGGACGAGCAGCCGCTTTTGACTTGCTTAACCCAGCCAGTTCCATGTTTGCACCAGCGCGTAATCGCAGGCCGTCGGCGTTTCTTCTGTCATTTTTTTTAATTGAAAGATCCAGCGTTTTTAAAACCCCTTCAAAATCTTTCTGCTCGATCAGTTTTTTCGCGTAGCGATTAAGTTCATATTCATAAAGGCTTTTAAGCGCAAGGTCAAAGAGCTTTGTCCCAGGAGCATAGAATTTCTCCCGGCGCAGTCTGGGATCGGACAGACCGGCAGGCACGTATGGTGGCAGTGGAACGATCTCGGGCTCTTGCGTAATCGCATAGCCGGGAGGAGGTAGAGGCACGTTGCCGGCTGGAGGAATGCTACCACATGCTTGCGCGTGTACTTTGTCTGCAAACAGTGTGCTACATGCCAGGCACGCTGAGCACACAATGAAAAGTTTGACTGACGAAAGCCTTTGCATCAATGGATACCAGTGCAGCTTACTGCTGCTGCGAATTATCCTTCCCATAATAGCGCGGAATGGTTAATCCGCCCTGAGAGCCAGTTGCTTCTTCTAAAGAGACAACCTGTCCGTAAAAACGAGCGGTGCCGCCACCGCTTGATTGATATTTTAGATTTTCAATTTTAGTTTCGATGGCTTCAGCGTGACTTTGTTCGCTTAGTTTTACCGTCAGGTTTTTCACTGACAAACCGAGAGGCACCGATGTGTCGCCGCCTTTGAACTTAGCCTGGTTGTTTAAAACCACATTGAAATTATTCATGTCACCGGTGTTGGTTTCCAGCTGACTCTGGCCGCCGGCAGCAACATCTATATTGCCGTGAATGTCTTTTATTGTGACCTGGGCCGAGCCGTCCAATTTTATTGGACAAGCTTTTGTGCCGGTGCTCAGTTTGCCCAAGCGCATGCGCCCGTTTTCGGTAGCGGTTATGCTGCAATCGCCACTCACATCTCCTAACTCCAGTTCGCCACTGCCGCTGCTGACAATGTTGAGAGCACCCGATGCCCAATTGTCTACATGAGCAGGTAGAGTGCCCCGCCAGTTGAGTGCCACTACGCCACTGTAATTTTCAGGAACAAGTACTTGCACGCAGTCAACTTCGTTGTCGCTGCCTTTGCGTCCTGAACCGTTTTGCACGCGGTGACCATCGATGAAGATGCCTTCGCCATTCATCTCTAGACCTTTAACGCCTTTTTTTACCGCTTTCTTTTCTACCAGTAATTTTTTGCCATCAATATAAATGCCGCTGCTGACCATGCTGATACTGCCGCCCGGGCCTTCGGCGACGGTGCCCTGGCCCACCAGTGTGTGGTGATTCTGCGTGCGATAAACGCCTCGGTAGCATTTGGCCACAACTGTTTGCACAATTTGGCCGCGGTCGTCCACTTGCCAGTGCCTGGGGTAATTCACTCTAATTTCAATATCGTTGCGGGCCTCGTGGGTGAGCATGAAATCTGCATTGTTGATATCTAAATTGAAAGCCTATTTGCGCCGTGGCGGTGGGCAATGATTTCATTTCGGCTTTTCCCTCTGTAGTTTTGTTTTGATTTGGTTTTACGAACGACATTGATTTTTTGGTGATGGGGCGGCCTAATGCTTTTTTCTCGCCTAAGAAATTTTACAACCTATGAGTTGTATGTCCGTACAACTCATAGGTTGTAAAAAAACTCTAGACAGCAGATCAGTACCCCCAGACCGGAAGCCGAAAAAGCCCAAAACCCGCCAAAATCCGCCAAAACCAGTCAAGGCCAGAATTATTTACCGGTATATTGCGGCGCTCGCTTCGCCACAAATGCCGCTACCCCTTCAGCAAAATCGTCGGAGCGTCCGGCAATTTCTTGCAGACTGGCTTCGTACTCGAGCATTTCTTCTAAGTCGTCAAATACAGCACGGTTAACAGCACGCTTGGTCAAACCAAATGCTTTGGTTGGGCCCATAGCCAGTTTTTCAGCTAAAGCCATAGCTTCTTTCATCAAATCGTCTTCGGCCACGATTTTGTTGATGATGCCTAATTCAAGAGCTTCTTGAGCGCTAAGCTTGTCGGCGCTGAGCATCAGTTCAAATGCTTTGGTTAAGCCCACCAGGCGGGTGAGAATGAATGTGGCTCCAGAGTCTGGAATCAGACCAACTTTAGTGAATGATTGAATGAAATTGACTTTGTCGGTGACGATTCTAAAATCGCAAGCAAAAGCAATACTGGCCCCGGCACCGGCGGCAACACCATTTACGGCAGCAATTATCGGTTTCTCGATACGACGCAGTTTAATCACAATCGGGTTATAGCGACGGCGAATTGAATCACCTAGCGACGGACGCTCACCCATTTCTTGAGCAATGCTGCGGCTCTGCAAATCTTGTCCGGCGCAAAATCCGCGGCCGGCTGCCGTTAAGATAATGGCGCGAACATCTTTGTCTTTTTCCATTTCTTTTAAAGCGTCTTGCAGTTGGAAAGTCAACTCGTCGCTAAAAGCATTCAATTTATCGGGGCGATTGAGGGTGATGATACCAACGCCATTTTTCTTTTCGGTCAACAGAATTTTTTCGTCAGACATTTTAATTATTTCCCTGTGAATGTTGCTTTGCGTTTTTCGAGAAAGGCCTTCATGCCTTCTTTTTGATCTTCTGAAGAGAAGAGCATGTAGAAGTTCTTGCGCTCGAATTGCAGGCCTTCGTTCAACGGGCCGTCAAATGATTTGAGTACCGCTTCTTTGGCTAAGCGCACGGCAATAGGTGACTTGCCGGCAATTTCTTTAGCCATAGCCTTGGCTTCTTCTAAATACAGTTCAACCGGCACAACTTTATTAACTAGACCCAGTTCATATGCTTCACGGGCAAGCAGTGGGCGTCCGGTCAAAATTAGTTCCATGGCTTTATATTTGCCGAGCACGCGGGTCATGCGTTGTGTGCCGCCGGCTCCTGGAATAACACCGATGTTGATTTCAGGTTGACCAAATTGAGCGCTTTCAGAAGCAATGATGATGTCGCACATCATGGTGAGCTCGCAGCCGCCACCTAATGCGTAGCCGCTTATGGCGGCGATGATTGGCTTCTTGATGTTCTTGATGCGGTCCCAGGTGGCGAAGCGATCTTTGAGCATGATTGAAACGGTGGTTTCGTCAGACATCTCTTTGATGTCGGCACCAGCGGCGAAGGCACGCTCACTGCCGGTCAAAACGATGGCACGAACAGAATCATCGCGGTCGAACTCTTCTAAAGCTGTGACCAGCTCTTCCATCAGCTCGTGATTGAGGGCGTTTAGAACGGTGGGTCTATTGAGAGTAACTATGCCGATATTGATTCCAGACTTAGCGCTTACCTCTTCTTTTGCTGAGAGGATATTTTTGTATGTCATCGTCATCACCATTTCTCCTAGTTAGACCTCCGATTAGTTTAGTTTTTCGCCGCAGCTGCCACAGAATCCAAATGACGCAGGCATTTCTTTCGAACATTTGCCGCAGTTGCGCAAGTCAACGCCCAGGTTTACCCCTTCAGCGTCGCCGGCGGCTTTGCAGCGAATTTTGCCGTAGTTGATTGGTTGTTTTTTACGGAAAGAACGCAGGCCTTCGGCTGTTTCATAAGAGCCGGCATGCAGTGTCAACCAGTCTCGGGCGTGACCAACGGTCATTGACCAGGAGAAATCACGCCACATATTCAATTGCTGTTTGGTGTAGCGAGTACACTCAGGCAATTTGTTATAGAGCTTTTCTGCCATTTCGGCCACGGCGGCATCAAGCATTGAAGAAGGAACCACTTGATTGACCAGGCCCCAATCAAGGGCGGTATAAGCATCAACCGGTTCGCAAAGTAGCAACATCTCGCGGGCGCGGCGGTCGCCGATGATCATGGGCAACCACTGAGTAGCGCCACCAGCGGCGACACTACCACGAGCAGCACCGACCTGGCGAATGGTGACGTGATCGGCAGCGATGGCCAGGTCACAAGCCATATTCAGTTCGTTGCCGCCGCCCACCACCATGCCGTTCAAGCGGGCAATAGTTGGTTTGCCGATATTGCGTAAGCGATCGTGCATTTCAATAAAGGTGTACATCCACTTGTGGTAGTTGTTTGGCTTTTTGAGAATGTGATCTTCTTGCTCTTTGAGATCGGCTCCGGTACAGAAAGCACGGTCACCGGCGCCTGTGATTACCACTACAGCAATGCCGTCGTCTGATCCACAATCGAGAAAGGCCGTGCCCAGTTCTTTCAATGTCAAAGTGTCAAAGCAATTGAGCACATCAGGACGATTGAGCGTGATGGTGGCTACGTAATTGTTTTTTGTGTAGATAATGCGTTTGAACTGGTAGCTCTCTGCTGGAGCACCGGTGAACACTATGTCTGGTGAGGTTGCCTGTGGCATTGTTTTGACCTTTTGATGTGGCGTAAATTAAACGGCAGCTGGAACTTTTTCTTCTACGGTGGCGAACATCATCGAAACTAATTCTTTGGCGAATCCCATCAGGTTTTTGGCTGAGGCTCTGCCTTCTGGGCTAGACATGGCGGCGTCTAATGCTTCTTTGTTTTCAAAATAAAGTTCGGCCATCAAATAATATGGTGCTTCGCCCATTGGTGCGCCGGTCACCCTTGAAACTTCCGCTTTTAAAAGGCCGGGCATTTTCATAGTTAACGGAATGTGGCTGTTGAAATAGTTGTCGTCAAAGGCGGCAGTATCAGTAGGATTTTTATAAAGAGCAATCAACTTGACCATTTTTCTTTTCCTTATCTAGTTTTTCTAGCAACTTTTAGTTTTACGTTTATCAACTACTCGCACAGCTTTGCCTTCGCTGCGCGCAATTGATTTTGGTTTCAGTAAAGTGACGTCGGCAGTGAGCCCGAGGCTGTCTTTAAGCAGCTTTTGAATGTTCTCGTGCAGGCCGGTTAAATCCATATGACCGTCTTCAAAGTGTCCCCAGCGGTTAATAATTGCTTCTGTCACTTCTACTTGTATCTCTAAAGTATCAAGTGCTTTAACGCGGTCGATAACTAACTGATAGTGCGGTGCCAGCTCTTCCATCGAGAGCAGTGCTTTTTCAATTTCAGAAGGGTACAAATTGACGCCGCGAATAATCAGCATGTCGTCCAGCCTTGCGCGCACGCGAGTCATGCGTCTCATGGTGCGGCCGCAAACGCAGGGTTCGACAATTAAACGCGAAAGGTCTCCGGTACGGTAACGCACAACAGGAATCGCTTCTTTTGTCAGAGTAGTGAATACCAGTTCGCCTTCTTCGCCATCTGCTACCACTTCGCCGCTTACCGGGTCGACAATTTCGGCGATGAATAGATCTTCCCAGATGTGCAGACCGTGTTTGGCTTCCAGGCATTCCATCGATACGCCCGGTCCCATCACTTCACTCAGTCCGTAAATATCGAGCGCTTGAATTTTGAGCAGGTTTTCCAATTGGTCGCGCATCTCTTCGGTCCATGGTTCAGCACCGAAGATGCCAATTTCAAGCTTGATGGAATCGCGTGGCAGTTCCATTTCGGCCATGGTGTAGGCCATGTTGAGTGCATAAGAAGGAGTGGAGAGCAAAATGCGAGCGCCAAAATCTTGCAAGAGCATAATTTGTTGCTGGGTGCGTCCGCCGCTGGCCGGAACTACAGTACAGCCTAATTTCTCAGCGCCATAATGCATACCGAGACCGCCGGTAAATAAACCGTAGCCATAACTGTTGTGCAAGATATCTGATGGTCTGCCGCCACCGCAAGCAAGTGATCGAGCGCAGGCTTCCGCCCAGGTTTCGATATCGGTCTTGGTATAGCCGACCACAGTGGGTTTGCCCTTAGTGCCTGAGCTGGCATGGAGGCGGTTTACATCTTTTAAGGGCCGGGCGAAAAGTCCAAAAGGATAATTGTCGCGCAGGTCGCTTTTTTTCATGAAAGGCAAGCGCGCCAGATCGGCCACGCTTTTCATAGCTTCGATAGAGTCGGCTGTGACACCACTGGCGGTGAAGCGCTCTTTTAGAAGCGGCACATTATGATAGACATCAAGCATCGTGGCCTTGAGGCGCTTTAGCTGTAAGGCCTCAAGGCTTGCGCGATCGATTGACTCGATAGCGCGATTCCACATAAATACTTCAGACTTAGTAGTCACGACGCTCTAATTTTTCGCGATCAAATCAATCGGTGGGCAGACCATACCGTAGCTGTCAAAGAGCGCTTTGATCTCGTTGTACCAGCTCAGGCGTACATCCTGGTTGTCTCTTTGTTTGATTTTAAATTTCTGAAAAGTTTTGTTGGTATCAGTGTTTGCTTTGCCGAACACTTTGTTGACCATGGGGAACCAGAAATCTAAAGCTGTTTGAATTTCAGCTTTGGTTTCAGCATTAGCGGCCATGCGCTTGACCCAGGTCTCGCCGTGTTTAACGTGCATCCACTCTTCTTTCTCGATTTGCACCATGGTGCGTGACCATGGGCCATAAGAAGACTCGGCGGCGTCATGCAACTGGTGACCGGCGGCTCTGTCCATCAAGAAATTGAACATCACAAGATCTGCCCAGGTTTTGATGGGCTCGTAAAAAACTTTCATGCGATTTTTCATTTTGTCGACATTGATCAAATGATTGGTATCAACTTCCAATCTGTCGAGCAAATCGTACATAGCTTTAGCGTGGCGAATTTCATCTTTGACGATGTTGGCCATGGCCAGCTTTTCAGCATTCGTAGGAGCGCCTTCGATCCATGGCACATAACCGTAAGCTCCAGCGAGCTCGCTGTCTGCCTGGGCAATCATCAAAAGCAAAAGGGCTTGTCTGTACTCATCAGTCAGTTCTTCCGGCGATTCTAATTTCTCTCCGGCTTCAATCTTTGCCATCATTGCTTCATGTTTGGCTTTTTCGTCCATCACAAGCATTGGTCATCTCCTTGCAAACAGGCTGTCTGAGAGCTTATACAGATAAATCATCTTGATTTCTTGCGATTCAATATATCACGGGCAGGGGTCCACCCCTTTATTCTCAATGTTCTGTCTATTTTTCAAATTTGGGCTAAAGTCTCAATAGGACAATAACTCTATCTAGTACTTTACTAATTGGCGCTCAAAGCTAATGGCATCCGATCACCCAATCACACCAGAAAACCCTGCCGGGCCGGCGGCTGCTCATGGCAAGCCATCATTCTGGTCTGACCGCGTGCTCTGGATTCTAATCGCGTTGGCCATAGTGGGATTCAGCATCTACTTGAAACTCGACAAGAGAGTTTTCCCTGCCGCATCTATCGATCTCAAGTACAGCCGCGAACAAATTGCTGAGCAAGCACGCGGATATGCCAAGCGCTTCGGTTACGAAAAAACACGCCCCATCGAATCTACAACATTCACGTTTTTTAACGAAAGCAAAACTTTCCTCGAATACGAACTGGGTTTAGATGAAGCCAATCGCCTGATGCGTGAAAAAATTCCAGTTTGGGCCTGGACCACGAGATTTTGTCAGCAGTATCAATTAGAGCAATTCAGAGTCTGGCTTTCACCTCAAGGGAAGCTCATCGCATTTGCCCGCACCATTGAAGATGAGCGGCCCATGCCGACCATAGCTCACGCAGATGCCCTGGCTCAAGCGCAGACATTCTTGCAAAAAGATGTGCAAGCGCCCCTCGAGCATCTCAAGCTCGTGCGTGATGAAACTACGACCAAAGCCCATCGCGACGATCACTCATTTACCTGGGAAGACGACAGTCAAGATTTTAAGGGCGCCAAGCTCCGTTATTTTATTGCTTTTTCAGGCGACAAATTGACCGCCTATTCGTCTTTCCTGTTCATACCTGATAAGTGGACGCGCATGTACGCCAAGATGCGCTCAATGAACGATTTGCTGCAGAGCATTGCCACGATTTTCTATGGCACTTTGCAGACTCTGGCTGTGCTTGTTGTGCCCTGGGCATTGACGCGCAAGCTGATGCGCTGGCGCTTTGCTATTTTTGGCGGGCTGGTGACCGCTCTAGTTGGCGCCCTTGATTCGGTCAACGATTACGCCTCGGTAATTGATAGTTACAGCCCCACAAGCTCGTTTCGCGATTATCTGATTTCCTATTATTTCCGCCAGGCGATTACGTCTTTAAGCTCATTTGTCTCAGGCGCTCTGCTTTTTGGCGGCGCCGATGTGATTTATCGCTTGAGTTATCCCCGGCGCATTGCTCTGGAAAACTATCTGACCCTCAAAGGTTTCGCTAGCCGCGAAGGGCGCAAGGCCGTCCTGATTGGCTACTGCGTCTTTGCCGTGCACCTTGGTTGGATCATCGCTTATTACATGATTGGCGAGAAACTCAAGTTCTGGTGCCCTCTCGGTGTTGATGACTATCAGCTGATGGGCAATGCTGTGCCCTTCTTCTCGGCCATATCACTGGGCATTCACGCCGCTACCCAAGAAGAAACCATTGCCCGGGTTGTGGCTCTCAGCCTGGCTGAAAAACTGACCGGCCGCTTCTGGCTGGCCAACCTATTTCAAGCAGCTTCCTGGGGCTTCATGCACAGTTCGTATCCGCAACAACCTGCTTATGCTCGAGGTGTTGAGCTCACCATCGGCGGTTTATTCTATGGCTATATCATGCGCCGCTACGGCCTTTTGCCCTGTTTCATCGGTCACTATTTAGTCGATGCTTTCCTCACGGTCAAGCCGATTTTCTCTGCTTCCAGCCCTTGGCTCAACTTGTCCGGCTTCATTCCCATTGTGCCTTTCGCGCTGATCACAATCGCTTCCATCATTTATGACCGCTATAAAAAAGGTAAGTCATCCGCTGTCGTCGACACAACTAGTGATTCGCATGACGAGGAGCTTTTCAATGACGCTCTGCCTGTTCATCCGGTAGAAATCAAGCCACTTGAAGGCGAAGTAGAAGCTTACACTTATCAGCCTTTCAAACAGAAGTTGAGAGTGATATTGGCTATAGTCGGCATTGTCGGTGTGTGCTTCTCGTTTTGTACCAGCACTCCACTACCGGGCGATAAGAGTCGCGTCACCATCGACCGCAACCAGGCAGTCAGCCGCGCTAAAGAGATACTGACGAAAAACGGCATAGACCCACGGTCTTACAAAGAAGTAGCATCGCTTGTTACTAATATTTCTGCCGAAGAATTGCAATATATTTTTGAGAAGGAAAAGCTGACACGTACGCTCCTACTAGCTAATCAGACGCAGCCGGGCTACATCTGGTCGGTGCGCTTCTTCAGAATTATGGACTCTACCGAGTACAAAGTGGAAATGTATGGTGATGGCCGCGAGTATTCATTTGATATCACCGAAGATGAAGACGCGCCTGGAGACATGATTGAGAAAGGCACGGCGGAGAAAATCGCTCTGGCCTACGTGAAAAGAATCCACCCTGAGTATAAAGATTTGGTACTCGATAAGTGCTCCTGGGATAAACGCAAAAACCGCACTGATTATGATGTTTCGGGCCTGGTGCCTTCGCTTAAGGTTGGCGAAGCCGACTACAAAGTTTCCCTGCAAGTGGTGGGTTCGCTGCCCTGCAATTTCTCGCAAGCCTGGCAAATTCCTGAGCAGTGGTCACTTGATCGCTCTAAACAGACGAGCAAAGACGCTGTGCTATCAAGCCTTCGCACTGTGGCTTACTTTATTATGGGAGGCTTTGTGCTCTGGTGGGGAATAGGCATTTTGCGCTCGGGCACCATCCGCTGGCGGCCGGCAGTCTTGATTGCCATCGTCAGCGGTTTACTGATGCTGCCTGAAGAACTCAATCACTGGCCAGTGCTCTGGAACGACTACGATACTTCCGTTGCTGAAACTACGTTTTTCCTCAGCCAGATTATGCAATTGATTGCCAGTTGCTCGAGCAAGGTGGTTTCCACTTTTGTCTCAGTGGCTCTGGCACTGGCCGTCTTTAAATTGATGTCGCCTAAAATCAATGCCTTCACCATCGTCAAGGCCGCCTTCAGACCCAGTGGAGTGGTTCCACGTCTGGCCCAGCAACAGATGTGGCTCGATGGCATTCTCGTGGCACTGGCATGGGCCGCTGTGAGCCAGACCAAAGATTCTATTCTTGATTTTATGCTGCACTGGTTCTCACCAGAAGTACGCACGGCATCACTGGGTAGCCTGGCCAGCCTCACCGATTATGTTTTCCCTGTGGGTTCCGATCTGCTTGATTTGCTGCCTTCAGTGGTGGGCGCCATCACCATGGCACTGCTGATGGCCGGTCTCTACAACAAATATTTCCCGCGCTTTGGTCTGTTTTTGATTTTTGTTTTTGTTATGAACATGATCAAATACAGCTATGCCAGACACTGGCAAGACTTTGTCATTAACCTGATTGCCGATACTATTCAACAGATTATTTTCTGGTTCTTTGTCGCCAAGTTGGCCAAATTCAATCCGGTGGCCTACCTGGTTAAAGTGATGATTGATGACTCGCTGCCGTTGATCTACGTCATCTGGATTTTTGGATGGCCCTGTTTTGCCCCGACATTTTTCTCTTTGATTATCTATGTGCTCTCTCCGCTGCTGTTGCTCGCCTATTACCGCGCTCGCAATGCGCGGCTTCTAGCTTCGCTTTCAGGCGAGCCTATCCCAGAGTCTATAATTTCAGCCGATACTACGGCTGGGGAACCGGGGGGCGAAAGTCCTTAAGAACCAGATCATGCGTGCTGGTGCCGTTTGTGTCTTTCACGCTTAAGACCGGCCCAGAGACGACAAAGTGGAAAACCGTAAATGGTTGTCTGTGATCTTTGCGCACCATGTGCAAACGCAAAAGCGCGCTTTTTAAATGGGGCAATTTTGCCGCTACATCGGCAGGGGCCATCAGTGTGCCGTCAGCAAGCCGCACGACGCCTGCGTCTTTAGGAGTCTGATAGCGAGCGACATCGCTGCCGTAAAACAATTCTTTTTCCAGTTGATTTTGATCGGGCTTTGTGGCTTCTGATTTAGTTTTTTCATCGGTCTCTTTTTCTTTTTCTGCTTCGGCGCGATTGACTAAGTTTTTTGATTGCTCCGGCTGATCGGTGACGCCTTTTTCTAAACCAGACCTCAAGCGCAAAGTTAGTGCTTTCCAGGCTTCGTGGTCAGGGTCTTTGAGAAAATCATTCAATTGCTCTTCGCTGATTTCGTAACCGTAAGCCATGTCGAGAGGAAGAAAGAGAGGCTCATAGCGACGATTGAAACGCAGAGGCACATCTACTTCAAAATCTTCAGGCTGGTCAAGAGCGGTTGTAACTTTGGCCTCGCCTTTCATTTTTTTGTAAGTTATTGGCCCAAATTCAAATGCCCGGCTTGCTAAAAAAGCAAGATTGGGTTCTTCGCCAGAACCGT
>JADYXQ010000041.1 GCA_021772135.1 Candidatus Obscuribacter sp. | reverse complement strand
CATTCATAGAAAGACCTTTTTCAGCGACTATTGATTTGCGCACTCTGGCCAGAACTTTGATGTCGCCTCTGGCATTGCCTTGCTTTTCAGCAGTGATAGCGTCTTCGCGCAAGGCTCCTTTATTCTGAGCAGAATTATCAGCTTTCGGCGGCTCATTCGCCAATGCCATAGTGGCCGAACACATTGCCATTGCAATGCCGGCAACTAGCGAAAATCGTGTGCGCATACGCCCTCCTCATAATTTTTTCGGACGTGAACCTAGACGGACCGATCGTAGTTTAGTGCCATAATTACGTATTCTTTTTCATTGAATGTGAACTTTCGCAGTTCACTCATGCCCAGTTTCTTATGAGCATAAATAGAGCGTTGATTGACAGCTGCCACGAAGACAACAGCGGTTTTGAATCGGCCTTAAAGCTGGTTGAAAAGACTGTTGTAAATCTTCTCGATAAAGCCCTGTCCGCGAAAAGCAGAGTCAACACAAACGGGCCCACATATAAGAGGTTGCTGGAGATTGAGCGGTCGCCCCTGCAAAATTGTCTGAGGAAACTGGTCAATCATAGCCCTTGGCAGCGGGGCGGTCATATTTAGTTCAGGGCTCGATCGCAAAGAAAAGCGATGACATTTTGCTCAGCGTCTCTACCACTAAGATCTTCTGCAATAGCGACAATTACAGCCACATCAACGTTAATCGCTTGAAATTGTGCCGCTGAAAATTCTCCCGAAAGAAAACCATCCTTCTTTTGCTCGTACTCAAGGTTGGTGCCTAGATAACGATTTTGCAAGAGCACCATCTTGTCGAAATCTGAACCCTGAGCACGGCGATAAGTAATGGTCATAAAATTCCTGCAAAAAACTACTCTACTTAGCCCGGTAAACCCAGCCTTCCAGTAAAACCTCAAGGGCATCCGAGTCGAAAGGATCGTCAAAATGAGTCGGGGCGAAACTGAAGATAGCGGTGGTATAGCAAGAGATCAAAGCGTCGATGGCACGGTCTGAATGACGGAAATTATGCATAAATGACTTTTGGATGATGAGAGATGGAATCTCTCTTAACGTCAGAGCCTTGCGCTCCTTAACCTTGAGCAAATTTTGTACTAATTTATCGCGATGGGCCTCAAGCAAGTTTTCGTCATGCTTTTCTTTCGTTACAAAAACGGCATCAGCGATACTGAGATATTTGAGAGTTTCACGAGGTTGCACTTCAAGGACAGCGCAACCAAAGGGAATGGCGCTCTGGAAAGGCAAGACAAAATAACGGCTGGGTTCAAGAGACGACAGGGTGCGCATGCCGTGATAAGTAAGGTGCAACATAGGTGGATTGGCACGCTTGAGAGGGCTTAAGGCGGTAGCACCACCGGCAGTGTCGGTGATGCGCTTCGCTTCTTTACCAAATTCTTTTGCCAGGGCAGTAAATTCATCGAACGGAATGAAGACCAGCTCTTCCACAACTTCTTGCCATGACTGGTAATTTTTCTTCGTTTTTTTACTGGCAAGGAAATCAAGAAAAGCGGTGGGCAGAGAAAAAGGGCAATCAATGCCAATTGCACTTAACGTTTTGTGCTCGGCCAGATCTCTATTTAAGGTGTGAGAGCTGGTTTTCTTAACTTCCAGTATTTCAAAACCCAGATTACTGAAGCGTCCAACTACCAGCCAGGCCTCATTGGGGTTTTCCTTGGAGCCTGTCAAATCTGCTCCTGCCACAATTTTATCGCGCATTGCTCACCCTCTAATTCCCCGAGCATTTTACCGCCCTGACTCAAAGTTCTGCCTTAACTTTTTGCCTTCAGTCTTTACCGAGGCCTAACTTGCGCTAACAGCACCACCCTAATGCAGCGCCAGGCGAAATTTATGACTTAACACAGGCTTTTGAGGTTAAGGAATAGATCGCGGCCTTAACCTCGCGGACGTATAACGGTAATAACACACAACCACCAATCTCAGTGGCGCGCCCAAAGCGCGTCGCCGAAGCGTTGTCGTGCGAACATTGGCAATCCAGAGACTACTTGAGAAGAGAACCAAATAAATGAATATTCCTCTAGCAATTCTGGCATCAGCAGCTGTTATGGGCTTGGTGGCGGACATCCTGCTCAAGGCAAACTTCCAATCTAACACAATGGCCGGCCCGGCCATACCGCTTCTGACCATCACGCTGGCCCTGGCCAGTGTTCTTCTTGCCTGCGCCAGCAAAATCGGGCCACGACGCAAGGGTTTGGCATTCCTTATACCGGCGGTGCTCTTTTCACTGGCCTTCTTATTGAGAGATTCGTCTACTCTGCTGGCCATTGATCTGGGCATTATCTGCAGCGCTCTGGCATGCACATCCTATTCACTTATGGGCACACCGTTAGCAAAGGGCACTCTGGCAAATTATGCCGCGGCTCTACTCACTTTTGCAATTACACCGGTGTTTAATACCATTGAGCTACTGGTGCGCAATATCAATTGGAACGAGATGATGTCTGAATCTAAAGCCAGGTATCTCGCCGCTTTTCTTAAAGGTCTGGCCATTGCTACGCCTCTGGTGGGAATATTTCTCGGACTCTTTCTGGCAGCTGATCCAGCCTTTGCGGCAATCGCCCAGCAAACATTTAAAATCGATCTGGGTGATGTGGCTGTAAACCTCGTACTCGGTTCGGTCACAGCCTGGTTGGCCGCCGGTTTTCTTCACGGCCTTTCTATTTTCAAAATAGACCAACCGCTATTAGCCGCACACGCTACGCCGAACTCACTGACTGACAGCTTTGAATATGATCAAATAGAACTCGGTTCAAGTGCCACCAGATTCAATGCTGTCATACCAGACGTAGCTCCCCCAGGAAAAGCGTGGCTCAGCCTTGGCTTGACCGAAATGGCCACAGTGCTCGGTTCAATTAATTTGCTCTTCGCCGGTTTTGTCATTGTGCAATTGCGTTATCTTTTTGGTGGTGCCAGTCTGGTTGAATTAACGCCAGGGCTAAGTTATGCCGATTATGTGCACAAAGGATTTTTCGAACTCAATACTGTAGTGGCGCTGGTCCTACCTCTTCTACTGGCCGCTGACGCTATGCTGACACGTAAATCTAAATTAGGCGAATACACTTTCAGGCTTCTGGCAGGTACTCAAATTACACTGGTGCTGGTGATACTTTCTTCGGCCTTTGTGCGCATGAATTTGTATCAAGCGGCTTTCGGTCAATCAGAGTTGCGATTGTACGTCACCGTCTTTATGAGCTGGCTTGGTTCGGTATGCGCCATTTTCGGCGCCACCGTGCTCAGTGGCAACCGGCAGCGCTTCGCTTTTGCCAGTTATTTTTCAGGAATGGCAATTATGCTCGGTGTCAATATCGCCAATCCTGATGCACTGGTGCAGGCGAGCAATGTAGCCCAGGCCAAGTTAAGGCCTCAGGATGTCGGCCTGGTATTGAATGAAGCGCCCAAGAATTTTGATGTGGAATACGCCATGAGCCTTTCAGACGATGGTGTGGGACCTCTTGTGGCCGGTCTGAACGATTTACCGAATGAGAAGGCTTCTATGATATTGCAAAAGCTAAATGAGAAGCAAGCTAACCGCAAGGAGAGCCTGCTAAATGACTGGCGATTGTTTAACTTCAGCCGCCAGCAGGCGGTGGCCGCCATCGACAAACGATTAAAAGATGAAAAAGATGAAAAAGGCGAAATAGGTGAAAAAGTGATGGTTGACAGCAATTCGAAGCGGCGCATCTAAGCTATGATTGTTAGTTTGCTGAAACTGGGGCAACTAACTAAATCGAATGGCGCGAGATCTCTGTCATAAATGCGGCAAACCTGAGACCACCGCTCGCGCTGGTTCAATGACTTCGTACTTTTTTCAGCATAATTTCTGCCAGTGTCAAAACCATCCCTCGCCAGAAAACTTGCCTGCCTCTGCCGATAACAAAGATGCGATTTGTCTCAACTGCGGCAAATCCAGCCCCCGTGGTCAGAAGGTTGGGTCATTTACAGCTTTTTTGTTTAAAGAACTACGTTGTCATTGCGCTAAGCCGAAATTTCGCACCGAAGGTAAATCTCAATCAGACAACCTTCGCCGCACTTTAACAGCCGCGCGCATCAAGCAAAGAAGACGCTCAACTGAAATTTTAAAAGCCCAGCTTGAAGATGCAAGCATAGCTGCCAATACTCCTCTGCGCCCCGGCACCGTCATTGGTGGCACCTTTAAAATCGAGTCAGTGATTGGTGAAGGCGGCATGGGTGTTGTCTACTTAGCCCAGCACCAGTCGATGCAAAGAAAGTATGCCCTAAAAGTTTTAGCCCCTGATTTTGTCAGCGAAGAATACTGGCTGCGCTTTCAAGCCGAAGCCAAAACATTGGCCGCTCTTAATCACCCCAATCTGGTTAATGTTTACGATCTGGGCATCCACGAAAAAATCTTGTTTTATTATTCGATGGATTATCTCAATGGCCGCAACCTGGAAGACATTCTTGCCCAGGACGGCCCACAAAGCCTTAACCGCACCATAGAAATATTTTTGCCCGTGCTCGACGCGCTGGCCTACGCACACCGGCAGCGCATCGTGCACCGCGATATTAAACCCGCCAATATTTTCATCTGCACTAGCGAAGCTTCAACTGCTCAAGCAGTCAAAATTCTTGATTTCGGCATATCTAAACTTGTCAGCGAAGGCGGTGAAAATCAGCAGCTAACCGCGGCAGGCGAGATTTTTGGCAGCCCTTATTATATGAGCCCTGAGCAATGTCAGGGCCAAACTGTTGACTCTCGATCTGATCTTTATTCGGTGGGTTGTTCGATATTTGAATCACTGACAGGCTACGTGCCTTTTGAGGCCGATTCATCCGTCGAGATTGCCTTGATGCATGAAGAGAAAGACCATCCACAATTGTCTGCCGTCAGTGAAACAAAGTTTCCACCATCGATAGACCTGGTGATTGGCAAATGTCTGGCCAAATTGCCTCGCGATCGTTACCAATCGGCCAAAGAATTAGCCATAGACCTCGAACGCAT
Source organism: Candidatus Obscuribacter sp. (assembly GCA_021772135.1). Lineage (GTDB taxonomy): Bacteria > Cyanobacteriota > Vampirovibrionia > Obscuribacterales > Obscuribacteraceae. Next base: position 2,217 of record JADYXQ010000041.1, on the reverse strand, counting down.
AAAAGACGGCAAAGAGGTGACCACTTGTTTACCGCTCAGCAATAAACAATCAGAATTTATGCGTCAAAACGAGCGGTCGGGTAATATTGTTTCGCCTGCCGCTTTATTGGTTTTTGCCGCATTGCTCTCACTACCATTGAGCGCTGGTCTAATTTGGCTTTTTACTCGAGACCACTCACCCAGGCGGCCAGAACCAACCGCAAAAATCGAAAAGCCTTTAGATACTGCTAAAAGCCCCAGCCTGACGCTGCCTGAGGTAGCAGACGACGATAATGTAGGCGCGAAAGAATTTTCTAAAAGCGAAAAGCCCTATTGCTTGAACAAAGCTACTCTGAACGGCAAACAACTGAAAGTTTTTTCTTTCTCCCAAAGCTTTTCCATCGGCAACCTCACTTACTTCGATGAAGGTTTGCCTCACAACCTTGATGCCAGGGGTGAATGCGTAATACCAGCAGATGCGTCCCTCAGCCTCAATTCCAATAGCACAGTAGGAGAGTTTCCCGAACTACTGAAAAAATTTAAAAAAGACGATTTGAGTGGAATTGCCATCGGTAAAGGCACCAGTGCAACGATCATGCCTTACGTAGGCAAAATGACCTCTCTCAATTACCTCAGTCTGCCTGGTATCAGTTATGACTATCAAGATCTGCCTTACCTGAGTCCACTAACAAAGTTGGCTGATCTGCATATCGAGTTAACACCGGCCGGCATCACAAGTCTTTCGAAAACAAAGTTGGTAGGGCAGTTATCGCGCCTCAGCTTGCGCGGCCCGTCCAATATCTCGGCACTGCTCAAAGAGCTTGCCAAAAGCGTAAAATTAGAGTGGCTCGATCTTGATCACATAATGCTTTCAGAAGCAGATGTAGAAAATATTACTGCCATCAAAAACCTCAAACATTTGTCTTTCAAAAATATGATTGTATCGCCTGAAAATCTCGACCAACTGGCTCTATTGCCAAAACTGAAATCGCTATCACTGCACAGAGGCGTAACTCTGGATGAAAAAAGTTTTGAAGTTTTGAAGAAGTTCAAAAATCTGAAGACTCTGCTTTTACCCGACGGTCAACTTGACGCCCTGCAAGAACAACAGCTAATTCGCGCTTTACCCAGACTGAAGCGCATTCGTCAGCCAGCGAGAATTTATCAATTTTGAAAACAATCACTGATGCCGCGCGGCAAGATATACTTATAGCTTGTTTGTGAGCGAGCCCTTGATGACCAGCAAATGTCAAAGCTGCGGTAAACCGAAGTCGCTCGCCAGGGCAGGCTCAATCACCTCCTATTTCTTTGAACATAATTATTGCCAGGGTGAGAAAGACAAGCAACGCAGCTTGCGGCTCACCAGGCATTCCGGTGCCGCCGCTACAAAACAAGATAACCAGTTTTGTTTGAATTGTGGCAAATCACGACCACGCGAACAAAAAGCAGGCTCGTTCACAGCCTATCTCTTTAAAGAATTGCGCTGTGAGTGCGTCCATCCCAAATTTGCCTCCCAGGTTTCGGCAAACAATTTTAGCCGCACCGGCAGCGCTGAAAGAAGTGAAGAAAGGCGCAATCTAGCCAAAGACATGCGTGCCCGACTGAGCCCGGAAAGCCAACTGGTAATCACGCCTGGCACTATTATTGGTGGCGCCTTCAAAATCGAATCGATCATAGGCGAAGGCGGCACGGGGGTTGTCTACCTGGCTACCCACCTGGCTTTACAGCGCATCTTCGCTCTTGAGATACTGACGGCCAGAATAACCAGCGAAAAATTATGGCTGCGCTTTCAAAGCGAAGCAAAAATTCTGGCCGCACTGAGCCATCCAAATCTTGTAAAAGTCTACGATCTGGGCATTCATGGACAGTCGGTATTTTACTATTCGATGGATTATCTCAACGGGGCCAACTTAGCAGATACACTGGCCCACGAAGGGCCACAGAGCCTCAGCCGAACCCTTGAGATATTTCTAGCTTTATTGGATGGTCTGGCTTACGCTCATCGCAACGGCATTATCCATCGCGACATCAAACCAGCCAATATATTTCTCTGCAGCGACGACCGCGCTGACGCCGAGGTCAAATTCTTGATTTTGGCATCTCCAAATTTATCAAGGCTGACGAAATTCAACAGCTCACCGCAGTGGGCGAGATATTCGGCAGCCCTTATTATATGAGCCCTGAGCAATGCACAGGCGAGACCGTAGACGCCCGCTCAGACCTTTATGCAGTAGGTTG
>JADYXQ010000002.1 GCA_021772135.1 Candidatus Obscuribacter sp. | reverse complement strand
CTTTCTTTCTTTGCCAGCTTTTTGAAAAAGTACGCCATCAGCCTGACCAAGTAAGAGGTTTTAAAAAACGCAAAGACGCCGCGTATTACACACCCGCTGCTCTTTCTTATTATATGGTGCGCAGCGTTTTTGCCGGACAGGCCTTAGATTTTGTCCGATTACGTGTGCTGGATTTTTGTGCAGGCAGTGGTGCACTGCTGATTGCCGCTCTCGAATATTTAGCTCAACCAAAGTTAGCTCAACAGGACAGTACGTTTACTCGACTGCAACTTTTAAAAGCCCATATTTTTGCCATTGAAATTGACCCCCTCACTCTACGCACTTGCAAAGCCGCACTGGCTATCGCGTGTGGAGTCGAGACGCAATTGCTGCCGCCAAGTAATTTTTTACAAGCTGATGGCCTGATTGCGGCAATCGAGCCGTGTCAATTTGTGTTGATGAATCCGCCCTGGAGTGAATCTGCGTATAAATTATTTGTGCAACGCGCCTGTGAACTGCTCGCGGAAAGTGGTCATGCTGCTGTGTTAACACCGGCCGGCTTCTACTGTGATCAGGGTGCTGAGCCCCTGCGACGGCTATTGCTAGAGCGTTATTGTTGGCAAAGTCTTGAAGGTTTTGTTAATGCCGATACAGCTTTTGCTGTTCACCCAGAATACGAATATGCTTTATCGATTTTTTCCAAATGTGCACCTGCTGATTTTTTAAAGGCTCGCTTTGCCTTGAAAGCAGATGACCAATTAATTGGGGATGGTCAGTGGCTTCAGTACCAGAAGTCTCAAATTGAACGCCTGAGCCCCGATGTGCTGGCTGTTTTGCCTTGCCAAACTCAAAGGCAATTAGAACTTTTTGCTGCCGGCGCAAGCAAAAATGCGCGTTTATATCAGCTGCATGCAGACGGTTTGCCGCAAATGGAAAGGGGTAAGCATATGCAGCGTCAAGTTGAAAATGAACCATCTAAGTGGAGTTTCCGCTTCGCCCGCGACTTTGATATGACCATTGACCGTGAGCGCTTTATCACAGTCGAAAGTGCTCTGGCTGCTGGCTTCTGCTCTGATGGTAGTGGTCGTTATTTCAAAGGATCCGGAGACGACCAAGAAATTTTGCTGCCATTAATTGAAGGTCGGATGTTGGGTCAATATACAGTGACCGCTAAATACTGGATCTCCGGAGGACGTCAATCTTTATGGCGCGACGCTGACAAAGTAGAAGAAAAAGCTGTAATTGGTGCTCGGTATCTTGTCACAGCTGAAGAATTTGATTGCCCTCGATCGCGCATAGGCTTTGTATCGGTGACAAGTGCCAGCAATAGTCGTTCGATGATTGCTGCCGTGTTGCCTGCCTATCCTGCGGGCAATTCTGTACCGATCATGGTATTTACTGGAGAAAAATCAGAATATTATGCGCTGATTCTCACCGCAATTTTAAATTCTCTTTGTTTCGATTATTTTCTGCGCACCAGACTTAGTGGCAACAATCTCAATTATTTTTTGCTTGATCAATGCTTTGTGCCTGATGTATTGATGCGCAGTCGATTTGAAGTACTACCGCAAGAAGCTAGGCAGTCACTGGATCTGTTGTATGAAATTGCATCGCAAGTCTCAGGCAGCGATGATGCTTCTTCTAGGCAGAAACGCCCCTTGCTTGAGGCGGTGATAACAAGACTATATGGTCTCAGTGCCGCTGATTTTGCCGAAATTTTGCAGGGCTGCCTGACTGAAGGTGAGCCTGTACATGCCCGTGGTTTCCATCGTATAGACAAAGAGTTGCCACTAGCAGAGCGCCTGCCTTATCTTGCCTATCAGGCTTTGATAGCGATGGAGTCGACAGTGGCATGAAGTCCAGAATGAGTTTCGTGATTAAAAGCTTTCTCAATCTGCCGTCTAAAGTGCGCACTGATGCCACGTATCGCTTCTCGGGGCACCTTGCGCGAAAGTCAGTGAGAAACCTGGTCCATGCGTCGCCGGCCGGTCCGAGAATAATGGTGTCAGCATGCTGCGCCGCTTCATCTGGTAGAGAAGTAACGTGCAAACCGCCCATAACTACATAACAGCCCTTATTTCTGTAGTGATCGGCAATTTGATAGGAGCGATAAGCGGAAGTAATGTAGGCCTGGATGACTACAAGATCTGGCTCATCATCTAAAGTTAGCTCTTCTACATGCTCGTCGACGATGGAGATTTCGTCATCGTTGTTTAAATAAGCGGCCAAGGTCCTAAACCCAGAGGAGGGAAAAGCGAATATTTGATTGGCCGAAAAAAGGGACTCTTAGCCTCAGTCAAAGCCGACAGAATCATCTTTACTTTCATAATGCTACTTTTCCACCTTCAGAGCCGTCCATCCGGATCTCATGCTTCCCAGAAGAATTCGATATCGCCAAATTTTCTCACCTCTGACAAAGTTTGTAGACGTATTGATCGACCGTTCATCTTTGTAGTCCGTTAGTCGCTAAGCTCAGAGGAAAGAAGCGACTCTTTAATTGGCCGAAAGAATAGAAATCATCTTTACTTTCATTATTTGCCCTGCTTGGAGCCCTTGTGTTCACCTCCCGGGGAATTGATTTCCGTCAATGACTCGCATTAGATACCAGTGATCGTTTGCGTCTCTAGTTATTGTCACCCCCGCGTAACCGTATGTGCTCGGCGAGTCTGCATTATTTCGCCTAGTGAGATTTAGAAAAGGCGTTACAGTTTCTTTCATTCCCCTTGAAACTCACACCGGAACGTAAACCAATCTGATTGCCGCGCCAATGACCTCGTTGCCCGTCAGCCGCAACGGCGAACGTGGCCTGACAAAAAACGGCTTTCCGCTACCAAGTACAACCGGGTGAATGACGAGCCGATAATCATCGATGAGACCAAAGTCGGTCAGAATTTGCGCCAGCTTGGGCCCGGCCACTTCGATATCTCCGTCCGTCTCAGCTTTTAACTTTCGAATTGTCGCTTCGATGTCATCAGCGACCAGCGTAGCATTGGGTCCTACAGATTTGAGCGTGCGCGAGAAGACCCACTTCGGCTGGTTTCGCCATGCAGGCTCTCGACTCCTATCTGGTTATGTCGCGGTCACTCACAAACGCTTATGCGTAGGCAATTATAGCTTTCGCTACTTTAATTGCTAAAGGCACTGTTAACGACTTCTTGAGCAAGGTCACTAGCTAAACTTCACCTATCGCAATACAATTCAGTTTAACTGTGCTTGAGACAATCCTACCTTTGGACGATTTCGATTTAAAATTGTGCGGCAGCAAGCATTACGGACCAGTGCTCTGAAT
>JADYXQ010000040.1 GCA_021772135.1 Candidatus Obscuribacter sp. | reverse complement strand
TTCTTGTCGTCATTCTTATCGACTTTTTTGTCGGCATCACTGGCGGTCATTTTGTGCCAAAACTTGCTTATGCCACCGACAGCTTGCTTACCTAACTCCACAGCTTTTTGCTGTTTGTGAAGATCGGTAGCAGCGTCGATAATCAGGCCCTGGCCAGATGGAAAACCATTGCCGGTCACGGCGTCTTTTAATTGCAGGCCTTTTTGAACTTGCTTGGCTGTGCCTTGATGTTCTGCCGGAACCTGCCTTACTGCTTCATTCATCACTTTGCCGGCCACTTCTTTGCCGATATAGCCTGCCGGGCCTCCAATAATCAGCGGAGCGGCCTCTTTAGCCACGGTTCTGTAGTCACCGTTTTGTGCGGCTCTGGCCACAGTTTTACCGTGTTGAATTTCTTCTCTGACGATATTTTCGCCGGCACCCTTTATTTTCTGACCGGTGGGGCTATTGATAGCATCTTTAGCACCCTGAACCACTTTGGGACCGTGCTTTTTCACGCCGTCTACAGCATCCTCACCCAAATCTTGCGCCTTATCGACGGCGACACCACCTGCATGTTTCACCTTGCCCCCAAATGCCCTTAAGCACGTGGCTCTCTTCTTTCGGCTCATCGCCTTTGTCAGCTTTTTTGTCGCTTTTGTCAGCGGCATGGCGTTTTTCGGTCATAAAAATAGCCTCGGAAAGAGGGGCGTAGCAAATGGGGGTTAGAGGATTTTAAGCTCGGCCATGACCACTTGTCAAGCCGGCTTGCCGCCCTTCGCTCCCATCTATCTATACCCACTTCCTCGGGCTATTTTCCGCCGTAATCTACATTTGACACTGCAGCCGCCCGCTTTTTGGCCGCCTGCACCACAATTTCGTCTAGATTGCTGTCACCGCGCGACATGGCTCCGCTCGCAGCACCAAACATGCCCGAAGCGCGACCTCTGGCCCTTGAGCTATCACTCATTGCAAAAGACGCACTTGGGGCTGCTCCAAAAGTACTCATTTCTCGTACCGGTGCCGATGCCATTTTATCCGCTGCACCCATGGCTTTAAGGGAAGCTACGCCACGCTTCCAGTCGGCCGAGTCAGACTTGACTCGATAAGACTCGCCGCCAAAACTAACTACAGTCTCCTTTTTGCCTTTGTTATCGACGACGGTTTGACGATAAGTCAGTGTGTCGGCGCTGCCGTCAGCCAGTTTGGCAATCTGTTTAAAAATATCGCTGCCCTGTCCATATGATTCAAGACCGGCACAGGCAATGGTGTTCACCTGAATGCCACGGCTGATTGCCTGCCGCGATTCGTCTTCCCACTTAACGTCATCGCTGTAAACATGCGGCGGTGCGTCCCCAATTAAAAACATCAGCTTGGCAGTGTGTTTGGCTTCGTCCCATTTAAGTTCGTGGAGAGCCGCATGCATGCCCTGATTTACTGCCTCAGGTCCATCACCACCGCCGGCAGCCTGCAGACCAGATACGTCTTTGACAAAGCGGTCAATGTCTTCTGTGAAAGGAAAAACCTTAGTAACGTAGGCATCTCCGCGATCACGATAGGCAACCAGGCCAACGCGTACAACTGGGGCTGGTTTGCCTGCCGCGAGCTTGGCTGTAAGCGACTTCACTTTCTCTTTTACCTGATCGATTTCACTCTGCATAGAACCAGTGGTATCGATGCAAAATGCGAGATCCAGGTGCGGCTTCTTCTCACCGACTTTCTCAGTTTTTTCCGTGGCTTTATCTGCGGCCAGGGCAGAGGCGGTGACTAAACAATTGCTCAGCGACAGGCTGGTGAGCACCGACAGCAAAGCAACACCAATATTTTTGTTCATTAAACAAACTCCAGCGCTAACTGCTTCTACTCTAACTAAGAGCGCTCGAGGTTAATGCCAGCAATTGCCTGAAGCAATCATAGGGAAACTCCTGATATCAATTCAGGAATTGACGTTTATTTGCTCTTAGCGGCCACAGCTTCACGAGATTGCGCCTGTCGATACCACTCGATGGTTTCTTGTAAGCCCTCAGTCAGATTTTTACTGGGGGCCCAGTTGATTAGAGCCTTAGCTTTGGTGGTGTCAGGCAAACGTCTGCGCGGATCGTCTACGGGCAAAGGTTTCTTGATAATTTCGCTGCTAGCACCTACCAGATCTTTTATGATGGTGGCAAGTTCAAGTACGGTCTTTTCTTGAGGATTGCCGAGATTAACAGGCAAATGATGATCGACGTCCATCAAACGCACAATCCCTTCTACCAGATCGGTGACGTACTGGAAGCTGCGTGTTTGCTGCCCTTCACCGTAGACAGTGAGGGGCTCGTTAGCCAGCGCTTGACCAATAAAGTTTGATACCACTCGGCCGTCGTCTAAGCGCAGGCGTGGTCCATAACAATTAAAAATACGGATGATGCGAGTGTCCAAGCCATGTTTGTGATGGTAGGCCATGGTAATAGCTTCGGCGAAACGTTTCGATTCATCGTATACACCGCGCGGACCAATCGGATTAACGTTGCCCCAATATGTTTCCGGTTGCGGATGAATTTCAGGATCGCCGTAAACTTCAGACGTGCTGGCAAGAAAATAACGCGCACCTTTTGAGAGCGCCAGCCCAAGCGTATTGTGGGTGCCCAGAGAATTCACTTTCAGAGTTTCGATGGGTAGCAGTAGATAGTCAACCGGAGAAGCTGGCGAGGCAAAATGAATTACCCAATCGAGCTCGCCCATAATATGAATGTGGTTAGAGACATTGTGGTGAATAAATTCAAACCGCGGATTATCCTTATGGTGAGCCACATTTTGATAATTTCCGGTGATCAAATTATCCATTACCACTACGCGATGACCTTCGGCCATCATTCTGTCGGTAAGGTGAGAACCGATAAAACCAGCGCCACCAGTGATAAGAATTCTCAACGTCCTACACCTCGATAAGTCATGCCGGCTAAGGTAATGTCTTCTTCGTTAAGGGCATTGCGACCATCGATCACAAGCGGCCAGCGCATGCTCTTCGCCAGTTTTTTCCAGTCCAGCTTTTTAAATTGTTCCCATTCAGTCACCAGTACTAGCGCGTCCGTATCGCCGGCAAGCTCTTCGCTGCTTTCGCAATATTGAATATCGAGCGTAGGATGAAGAACCTTGCAGCGTTCGTTGGAGACCGGGTCATAAGCTTTAACCGAAGCGCCCATTTTCAATAATTGATAGGCGATTGTCAGCGCCGGCGCGTCGCGCAAATCGTCTGTATTGGGTTTAAAAGATAGGCCCAGCAAGCCAACTGTGCGGCCTTTAAGAATTTTAAGTTCATCCTGTAGTTTTTTAATTACTACCAGGCGCTGGCGTTCATTGACAGCCACAGTGGCTTCCAGTAACGAAGTGGGATAGTTATATTCTTTTGCCACTTGCATCAAGGCGCTTACATCCTTGCCGAAGCAACTGCCGCCCCAACCTACTCCAGCGTTGAGGAAAGCTTTACCGATGCGATAATCAAGGCCGATGCCCTGAGTTACCTGACTGACGTCGGCGCCTACTTTTTCGCACAGACCGGCAATTTCATTGGCAAAGCTGATTTTCATAGCGAGAAATGCATTGGCGGAATATTTGATCAGCTCAGCCGATGCCAGATCGGTGACCACAAAAGGCACCGCGTTGAAATCTTTTGGTCGCGGTGCCAGAGACGGTACGTCGAAAGACTGATTGATGATCGGCTTATAAAGATTTTTCATCACCGCGATCGCGTGTTCATCGGTAGATCCAACAACAATACGATCAGGATAGAACGAGTCTGATATAGCGCTGCCTTCGCGCAAAAATTCCGGATTGCTGACTACGACAAAACTTGGCGCTTCTAGCCTGGTCGAACGGGCCGGTACCGGTTGAGAATTTTGCACGCCTTGCGACACCAGCATTTCTACCCAGTTGCCTGAACCTACAGGCACAGTTGATTTATTGACGATAATGCGGCGGTGCTTAGCGTCTAACGCGCTGCCGATGCTGCGAGCTACTACCATCACCTGAGAGAGATCAGGTTCACCATTGGGAAGCGACGGTGTGCCCACGGCAATGAAAATAACCTGGGCCCTTTTGACCGCCTGCTCGAGGTCATCAGAGAAGTTGAGAAATCCAGACTCGCTGGTCTGCTGCACAAACTCTTGCAACCCGGGCTCGAAAAATGGCACCAGGCCTTTTTGCAAACTACCAAGGCGCTCGCTATTGGCTTCCACCGCGGTGACATGATTGCCAAGATAAGCCAGACAAGCGCTGGTCACTAGACCGACGTAGCCTGCACCGATTACACATATATCCACGAATTTATTCCCACAACTAAGAAACAGATGCTTACGACTATGGTAGCCTCTGGATTTGTTACGTGGCTAAACCACAGCAAATAGCTTAAGGCTTACGGTGTCCCATGACCTCGAATTTAGAAGGTTCACATTTAGAAGGTTCACAATTGGAACAGTTCATTGCAACTGTAGCCAGGTTGCGTGGGCCCGACGGCTGTCCGTGGGACAGGGAGCAGACTCACAAGAGTTTGGCGCGTTTTTTATTGGAAGAAGCCTATGAGGTTATGGAAGCAATTCACGAAGGTGACTGCGAAAAAATTAAAGACGAACTGGGCGATTTGCTGCTGCAAATTGTTTTGAACGCCCAGGTTGCCCAAGATGACGGCAAGTTTACTATCGAAGATGTGGCCGCCAATATAAATGCCAAGATGATCAGGCGGCACCCCCATGTTTTTGCTGATGCCAAAGTAGACGACGCCTGCGGTGTGGTCGCCCAATGGCAAGAATTAAAAGAGCAAGAAAAAAAAGAAAAAGCTGAAAATCAAAATCTATCAGACGAGGACCGCTCTGCCCTGGCCGGTGTACCTAAAACGATGCCCGCTCTGATGCAGGCTTTGAAAATATCAGAAAAGGCTGTGCGTCAGGGTTTTGAGTGGGAAAAAGAAGGAGATGTTTGGGCCAAACTGCATTCTGAAATTGCCGAATTAGAAGAAGCAGTCTCTCATCCTGAACTCACCAGCCCGCAGCAATCAGCCACTGAAGGCAATCTGGAAGTTCGGGGGCAGGCCAAAGAAGCTATGGCCTTAGAGTTTGGCGACATGCTTTTTTGCATGGTCAATCTGGCTCGCTGGCACGCTCTTGACCCAGAAGAATGTCTGCTCATGACCATTAATAAATTCAAAAAGCGCTTTGAATGGATGGAGAAAAACGCGCAAAAGCCGCTTAAAACTCAATCACCCGACGAACTCAACGACCTCTGGGAAGGCGCCAAAGCCGCCCTCAAAAGCGAACTATAAGTGACCGCTCGGCCCTGCACTGGATAAGGCTTGAGCAGCCCCTGACGCTGCTGCGCCAGCACCATTCAAAGCGGCGTTGCGAGCTTCTTCAGCGTGCAAGCGATCTGCCACCAGGGTTTTCAAATTTGTATTTTTTGAAATTTTCAGCGGTATAGAATTATCGAGACCGAGATCGATAAATTCGACCTTGTCTTTTAGCGGCTCTACCGCCGGCAAAACTGAAACCAAACGACCGAGACGTCTGGTTAAAGTAGCGTCTGGCATACCCAATTTTAGAGTCAGATCGCCATTGGCCACTTTGATATCAAAAGGCTGACGCATATCAATGTAGTCAACCGGCCGGCCTGTCTGGCTGCTGATGTAATTAGCCCAACTGGCCCACTGAACCACTTCTTTTGAAGTCAGTTTGAGACTTGGTTGACCGTAAATTACCAGGTGCGGTCGAACCACCGCAGGAAATTCGGCAATAGAAATAAATCTGCCTGATTGCGCAATTACAGCCGAAGCCGCTTTAGTTGGGTCTGGACTGAAAGTAGCCCAGGGATATTCTTCCAGAATTTCCACCACCAGATGTGGCTTAGGTAGAGCGTAGCGTCTGACAAAAGCGTGGCGCACAGCCTTTAGCGAAGCAATTTGACTCTCTAATTTTTTCGGGTCGATGCGATAAATCGGCACATTGACGGCATTGTTTACCAGCTTTAAAATCTGGTCGGTGGTGGCAACTGAATTGCCGTGCACCACGACTTCGGTTTTGGCATTGTGCAGAGTCCAGGGCAGATGCGTGAAACAAGCAGCTCCGGCCACGACCATGGCCAACAAGAGCACGTAACGCATGGTTGATCGACGTGATCGCGCACGGCGAGTGGCTTTGCGCTGCTTGCGACGGCTGCGCATCCATTCTTGTCGTTGATCGGCTTCCATGATCATGGTCATGCGGGCAGTTCCTCTTTCACTGAAGAACTTCCAGCGGCAAGGGCAGTAACACTTGCGCCCTTCAAGGCAGACGAAACGAAACTATTGCGGCTAACAGAAAATGTGCCGGCAAATGCTAATTGGGCTGGACCGTTCAACTCGATGCGATTGTCCAAGGAAGACCAGGCGACCTCCAATTCTCCACCTGGAAGAATAACACAGCATTGCCTGTTTAGGCGCTCTTCAATTACTCCAGCTGCCACCACAGCACCCGCACCTGACGCACAGGCTAAAGTTGGCCCACAGCCCCGTTCTACAACATAAACGAGAGCGCGGTCGCGGCCTTGCGGCAAGACGAATTCAACGTTAACTCCTTCAGGAAAGAGTGTGTGGCTCTGAATCTGATGGGCTAAATCAATTAATGCTGAAGGAAATTTTTCTAAAAAGTTGGAGGAATCACCATTGCATATATCCTGCATACAGTCTTGATATTGTTGCAAGTTTAAGGAGGGAGAGTCGAAGACAATGCAATGCGGATTACCCATGTTCACGGCGGTGGCACTAAGGGTGATATCAGCCAGTTCAATCTGGCCGTTCACAAATTTCCCTACTCCCGTAGCGCCGTCAAAATCAGGACCGGCCAGAGTGGTGCGCACCAGGGCAATGGCATTGCCACCACTGGTAGGGGCGGCTGCATTACCAGGCAGCTCAATATTTACTTCTACCGCATAGACACTGGTGGCGATTTTAAAGTTATTCTCTTGCGGCCAGGCTTTCCCACCCTCTTCAGCTGCGCACAAACGGGCGAAATAAGCCAGACAACGCAGACCATTGCCGCACATTTCGGCACTGGAGCCGTCGCTGTTGATATAAATCCAGGCGATGTCGCAGCTTTCGTAGCCCGGATAGGCAGCGATAATATCCGCCACTACCGCCTGTGGTGCCTTAATGCTCACGGCTACGATCAGTCCATCGGCCCCTATGCCAAAACGCCTATCGCAAATTAGGCGAGCCATTTGGCTTAAAGCCGCAGCCGCTCCATTAACTTGGTCAAGTTCAAGGGCGGCAAAAGCACTCGCCAGATCGCTATCTTCAACCATGACAAAATCATTGCCCAGACCATGCATTTTGGTGAAAGGCAAAGAAAAATTGGCAGCTAGGGGCGAGGTCTTCACGTCGCTAAATCAATATTTGGCATTGGCCTGCAATTATAGCCTTTGTCAGGCACCTCGTGCTTGACATGATCAGGATGTAAGGCTGTGGTTTCCTCTAATCCCTTATATACTCAAGCTGAGCAGGCCTGCAGTTGTTACCTAATGAAAAGGTTGATCCGTAGATGAGAGCATATATATCTGTTGACTTGGAAGGTGTTAACGGAATTCTGCACTCCAGCCAGACGCAGCCGAACGAGCCCGGCTACGGCAGAGCGCTGGAGCTCATGCACGAAGAGACCAATGCAGTTATAGAAGGCCTCCTGGCGGGCGGCGTAAACGATATTCTCGTCAATGACTCGCACTGGGACATGCGCAATCTACATATAGAGAAATTGCACCAGCATAAAGGTGTATCCGTGCGCAGTGGCTGGCAGAAACCTTTTTCGATGGTGTCAGGCATAGACCCGGCTGACTTTGCCGTTTTTGTCGGTTACCACGCCAGAGCCGGTCACGCTACCGGGGTCTTGAGTCACACCTATAGAGCGCAAATATTTTTCGAAGTTAAGCTCAACGGTAAACCTGTGGGTGAAACCGGTTTGAACGCAGCGCTCGCCGGTCATTTTGGTGTGCCGGTGGCAATGGTGACCGGAGACGATTGCGTCTGCGAGGAAGCGCGCGACTTGCTCGGCAACATTGTCACAGCTCAGGTGAAAACGGCCGTATCACGCTATTCCGCCGTGTTCAATCCTCATCAAG
>JADYXQ010000292.1 GCA_021772135.1 Candidatus Obscuribacter sp. | reverse complement strand
CTGTAGTTATTTAGTCTCTCTAACTTTCAGCGGTATCTCGAACCAGAAAATACTGCCGTCACCATGCTCACTGAAGACGCCTATACGGCCGCCGTGCTGCTCTACAATCGACTTGCAAATCGCCAGTCCTAGACCTTTGCCACCGAGCACTCGCGAGTCAGACTCCTGCACCTGCTGAAATTTTTCAAAAATACTTTCCTGAAATTCGCGGGGCACGCCGCGACCCTGGTCCACAATCGATACTTTGACAAATTCAACTTGGGAGCGGCGCGGGGGCATGGAAGCGCTCACGTGCACGGTCCCTCCGACAGGAGAATACTTAATGGCGTTAGTTAGAAGGTTTGTCATTACCTGACCGATGCGCTCAGGATCCATATAAATCATGCGGTCCATGGTGTCGTTGTCACTGCTTTGATCAGCTACTACCGTAACTTGATGTTGTTGGGCAAAAGTAGCCACCGAGCCCAGTGCCTCTTCAATAATGTCGCTCAACAAACAACGCATGCATTCGAGCTCGAGCAATCCGGAAGCCAGTCGTTCGGTATCGAGGAGATCGTTTGTCAGTTTAATCAGGCGCACCAGATCGCCTTCCGCCATTTCAACTTTCTTCTGGGCCCGCTCGGGCAATTCGCCCATTGCTCCATTAGATAGTAATGCCAGAATGCCCTGCAGGGAAGTGAGCGGGGAGCGCAAATCATGGCTCACCATGGCAATTAAATACTGCTGCATTTTCCTGGATGAATCAAGTTCTTCCACCATAGAATGAAAAACATGATCGAGATGGGTAATTTCATCTGAACCGACCAGTGGTTTGCTCAAGGGCAATCCCCTGGGCACTTTTTCAGCGTTCTGCGATATGCAGTTGATTTTGCCGACTATGCTGCGGGCAAAGAAAAACGCCAAAGCTAAAGCAATTAGAATATTGGCGACTACGCCTACCACCAGATAAATTTCAGTCAGGCGGCGGTATTCCGCCTCTCTGGCAGGACTGTCAGCCGATGTTGCCAGCTGATCCTTTGTAATTGTTTTGAGCTTGAGGTGCAGTCTGTCGATAATTCTTTTGACAATGGCCAGACGTCCGTGGTTTAACATCACGTCGCGACTGCCGTAGCCTCGATCTATGCTCTCTACCAGTTCGTGCAGCAGTTTCAAGCCATCTTTTGCCGCCGCCCTGGCTTCCTGAGCCGTACTCAGGGCCGCCGGTTCTTTGGCCAGAAGACGCTCCAGGTTATCGAAACCATTGACCAGGCGAATCTCATTTTCTTCAAAAAGATTTTTGAAATAGTCCGTGCGCGAGACGCTATAGCCACCCACATTGACTACCGCCTGAGTGGCGTAGTTACCACAAGCACTGGCACAGTAGACAATATCTTTGGCCAGCTCCTGGCGTTTGATTTCATGTTCCGCTTGTCGAACCGAATAAGTCAAAACGCTGACAAACAACAACTCAAAAATTAGTGGCACAACCACTAAAATCAATCCAATCTGACCTATTTTTAAATCAAAGCGCATAGAACCAAAAAGTATACTGCCAAAGGAAGGATCTAGCGCAAACGCAACCTGTTCGGGCTATACCAGCCGTCGCCCTGGCCACCCCACCAATTATTGACCAGAAACATGTCACGCTTGGGATCGTAATCACAAATTGCCATAGCGTGACCCGGAACTATGTAAGCGACATTACTTTTGGCCAGGGCTGCGATAATGCCCTGCTTTGTAGCGCCGGCGCCTTGCCAGGTATCGTTAAAGGGCAAAGCTTTGCCACCAGCCATAATGCCTACATAATTGATCTGGTCATCTGTTGTGCCGGGAAAATCACGACCGTCGCTATGATAGCCCAGAGCAGCCATGGCAGAAAATTGAAAAAGTTGATTAGAATAAAGTCGGTCAAAAGTAGGCTGATAGTGAAGTTGAGCCTCGGACAGCTCGGCCACTCTGTGTTTTCCTTGACTGTCCAGGCCGCGAGAAGTAACGTGGCCTCTGGTCAAGGCCTCCCGCATCCATCTGGTCAAGTCTTCTGGTCGGCGCTGGGCAAGAGAATCTTCAACAGAGTTTAAACCGCAAGTGCCTACAGGGCCCTGATTGATATACTTCAGTGGATTACCAAGCTCCTTTAACTCAGATTCCACCGCCAGTCGTCTCTCACCTTTGGTTATGTTTGCCGCCTTACCGGTGGCTTGATCCGTAAATACTCTTGAAAGATTTTGGTAGCACTCCGAAATGTCATCAAGAGAGGCAGTTTTCCAATGCTTATCGCGAAAACGTTGTTGCCTGTCTTCAAATTTGTCCATCCACTGACGAATAGTTCTTTCATCCCCAGCAAATACTCCGTGGTTAGAGGCAACCTTGATGAAATTCTGCCTTGAGGCTGCCAGAGAGATATTGCCGCCGTCTCGTGCCGCATCTTTTGGTCCGTCAAAGAATTTTTCGCTTAGCTCTTTATACGCCAGACGACCATCGTCCATCTGCTTCAAATCTGTGCGCCAGGTTGGATTCTCACCGCTTTTGCCGTGGGTGACGAACTTTTCCGAGCCACCGATTCGATCTGAAATTTTACTGACGAGGCTGCCATTAGAAGCTTGATACTGCTCGATTACCTGGTTGTACTTGAAGGGCTGTTCAAGGTCATTGTAGTTATATCTAACTGAAGAACCATCATCTTTAACCAGTTGCTTGATGCGCACCACGTCTTTAGCGTCCACTACCACCACTTCACTTGTAGTGGTGCTGAAATTGGTGTGCAGTGTCTTAATTTTTTTATTGTCTGCTGAAGCAATCATGACGTCGCCAATATTGTCACCACTTTGCACCACCCGCAGGTGTTTCGCCAATTCGGAAACACCGTTATCTTTCGCCCCCTTAGTGAAATCAATTACTGTTTCTGAGTCAGATCCGCGAATTGAGTCTTGAATAGTATCTATACCCCTGGTGCGAATTGTGATTTTGTCTATTATCGGTTTGCCCTGGGCATTTAGTTTGACCTCATTATTGTCATCTCGGTGGTACTGGATTGACACAGACCTGTCACCACGGCTGACAGCGCTGACAAAGCCTCCATCGAGCTGCACCACCGATCCGTCAGGCTTCTTCAACTCCACTGGTTGGCCAACTATTTCAGCCATTCTGTCGTCTATTTTGATTTTCTCTTGCGGTGGCTTGAAGTCATGAGAATCGGCGACTAAATTAGCGCGCGCTTTTCCTTCCAGTGACTCTACTTCTCTGGAACTGTCATCCAGAGGATCGAGCACTCTCGCTGATTGAACCTTTACCTCCTGTCCTTTGTAGACCATTTTTCCTCTTTCAGTGATTACGACAGTGGATGTCGACTGTCGACTTAGTTTCTATCGGT
Organism: Candidatus Obscuribacter sp.; assembly: GCA_021772135.1. GTDB lineage: Bacteria > Cyanobacteriota > Vampirovibrionia > Obscuribacterales > Obscuribacteraceae. Next base: position 10,999 of record JADYXQ010000292.1, on the reverse strand, counting down.
CAGATCCTCAACAAACTCTTGCACGCCATTGCGTTTTGGGGTCGCTGGTTGAACTTCTATAACTTGTGGTGCCATCTGGAGGTCAGCGATTAATTTGCCTTTGTCAGCGTCGTTAATTTTGCTCAAGTCAGGGCCACCATCAGCATTGCTCCGATCGTATTTCCTGGCTGCGTCTAGAAGTTGCAAACCACGAATGCCATTTTCCAGAGCATTATTGTTGCTACCATCGGCGCCAGCAAACATTTTATGCACATCAGTCGGTGATGCGTTACCAGTCTGCGCTTCGCCTAAAAATGTGGTGAACTTGTCGGCAAATCCGTTTTGATCTTTAGCGATATCTGCCGAGAAATCTTTGATCGCTTTGGCGCCTTGAGGATCTCCCGCTTTTTCTAATTCATCGGCACTGTCCGACATGCCTTTCTTCATGGCATCAGGGTGAGATTTAAGGTAGGCCTGTAACTTCTTCAGCTGTTCAGGGCTCCATGGTGGAGGTCCGAGCTGATCCAATAATTCTTGCGGCAACATTGACGACATGAAATTGCCGTACTGCATAGCATTCATATCGCCTAATCTTGATGAAAGATCTCGCAGGGAAGCACCATTCAAATTCGATGGCTGGTCGTCACCGCCCCGGTTTGGTATCTCGTCATCGGTTTCCTTCAATGGCTGATCTGGTTTAGGTACTTCACCGCCACCACCTCCACCACCGCCGCCTCCACCAGGCGCAGGCATTTGTGGATTTTCAGGTAACTTGTCCTCTTCAGATTTATCTTTACTTCTGAATTGATCTCTAAATTCTGATGACACCAGATCCCGACCCTGACTATCTTTGGCGCTATCAATTCGAGGCACCGTATCTGGTGACTTGCTTTGAATATCTTTAGCTAGAGCACTCAATACAGCCTCGGTAATCTTGGGATCGACACCCTCAGCCACTTGAACGTTGTAGTCGCGCAGCGCTGCATCAGTCAAACCTTTCGCTACATGCACACTGCCATCTTGATCAATGCGTATATCAGCAGCTTTGCTATCATCGACGGCTTGCACATTGATTTGCGGTCTTTCACCAGAAGACAAAACACGATCGGCAGTTGGTGCTTCGAGGTCGGCCTGAACATTCGCGATTTCTTTGAAGGCAGCCGGCACTTCGGCCTGGGCGCGAGCGTCGCCGAGAGGCTGCACTTGAGACACCGCTGCGTCATAGGCTGCAACACCAGTTGGCGGTATGGTCATGCTACCAGCCTCAACTCTCGTCGGTACAACATATGATGTGGGTGCAAAACTTTCGTAGCTGGGCGCGAAAGCCGGAGCGGCTATTACCTGGCCTACGTTTGCATCACCTTGCTGAGGGATATCTGGCATAGTCTGTGAACTCCTTACACTTGGAAATTTTGGCGCAGATTTTATCTTCCGCCTTCTGTGAGATTAGAGTTGAACTGTGACCTTTTTGTACCTGTAACCATCTAATTACTTCGTAGAATCCCCAGTCAGGCTGAGCACCGTCATGTTAGTTTCGGCTTTCTATTATGGGCTCTCGGCTAGCTCTCTATGTAATTCAAGAACAGTTTCCCAACCACGATCTTTGCTGTTGCCCCACTGATTGTCTGACAAAACCTCGACCACACCAAAAGGTCTACCACTGGGATCTAAACCGCGACCGGGCACTGTGCGCACATCATGAATAGTCTGCCAGTGAAATGCTCGCCATACCATGGCTGGAAGGCGTCCATCTTGTTTCAATCTCAGAGCAAGGGCATCGGTAAGCGGCTGTCTGATATTCCCTTCAGTTTCAAGCTGCTGATTTATGGTGGTCATTGGCTTACCAGTCATACGCTTGGTGAAGTCTTCAACATTGAGGAAATTGAGGGCGTCTACTGGCGCAGGCATTTGTCTCTGACCCAATCTATTACTTTCCAACGCATCCGCTAGATTTAAATTTTGAATTATCTGACTGGCATAGTTACGTTTGCCGTCATTAGACTTGAATGGATGCCAGCCGTCCTCTTTGTTAACATCCCAGGAGCGCGATTCCGAGTCCGGCATCCAACCTCTTTGCCAGCTCATCAAAGTTCCACTCAAATTTCCCTGCCTTTGATCGTCATGAGGTAACTTAAGCACGCGACCATCTTTGGTCTTACAAGTGCCGTCTCTCGCCACTTGCTCAAGAGCACTCATGTAAACATCTGGATTACGCACGGCAATAAATTTCTCACCGCAAGTGTTACCGCAAGAACCATGATTGCCCTGGTCTATGCCGGTTGGGTCAGAAATATTGCGCAGACCTTCCAGCACTAATTTCTGACGGTCAGAATAAGGCATTACTCCTGGGTTAATCAGCGTCTCATAAGCACTGCGATAAGCTTTTGCAATTTGAGCATCGGTTGGTGCTACTAATCCAGATTTTCTATCGGCATCGCTGCGGCGTTCAAAACTGTCCATGATTTCATGAGCTTTGCGTACGCTTTTAGCTTCTCCGTGATGTCCTTTAAAACCTGCATCAATTGCTCTTTCAAGAGCGTTACGAGCTTCCGTCACACTGTCAGATGCGGATGGGAGAGGTTTTTCTAATGGCTTTTCCTTTTCAACCGTCTCTTTGAGACTAGCCGATGTGGCGGCAGCGATATCGACGTAATCATTTTGAGTTGCAGCGCGCGTGCTGACTTTGCCGGAACTATCAGAGATTTGGACGGAGCCACCGTAGTGAAGCGCATTAGTAACAGACTTGCCGTCTGTATAGAACTTTTGTTCGCCCTTGAACATTTGTTTGCCCATGGAACGCTCCCACTGATAAGCAACCTGGCTGTAGGTGCCGTCGTTTGCCACCTTCGGTTCGCCCCATGTGTGATCTGGTTTTTCTACTTTTTTTGTATTAGTTTCGCGATTGTAAGTCGTCACAGCGTCGACTTCATTGCTCTGGCCTTTATAATCGAAACCAAAAGAAGTGCGTCCGTCGGGATAGTTAATGCGCGTGATGCGACCGGACGGGTCGAAATCGTAAGACGATTTTTCCTTGCCTTCCACAAGCTCGGCACCACTGCTGCGCACGATGTGCTTCTCACCATTCAAATTAAAGGTGAGATTGCCATTGGCTTCAAGAGTCATATTGCGACGCTCTTGACCGGGAGCTTGATCTGAGATCCAGACAACCTCTTTGTTGTCTTTGTCTTTCTGAGCTGATGGCTTCCAGTACGTAGTTTGACTGTCTCTAGTCTCAGCAATTTTAATGGGCTTACCGTGTTCGTACGCAGCATTGGCAACACTACCATCGGTGCGCGTAACTCGTTCAACTTGTGCTTCAGGGTTTGTTCTAACGTGCGCGCCGACACTATTTGTCTGATCAATATATTTGCCACCGTCTGGCCACTTACCTTGAACATCTCCATTTGGCAAAGTTCTGCTCGCTTCCGTCACGCTGTCAGCTGCAGGTGGGATATGCTTTGCCAGCGGCTTTGTAGCTTCAGCAATGACTGGTTTTAGTGAATCAAAATCTCCACGATATTTTTCCGGTATTGCTGTCCATTCCTTGGGAGGATTGAGCTGTTGCACCTGGTATAGCTTCTGCAGCGAGACCCATCCAGCATCTTGAGCTGTGCCTTTTTGATTGTCGAGCAAGACTTCAAGTTTGCCATTACGCACTCTGGCATCGTGCATGGTCTGAACATGCAATCCTGATACAACACCATCCCGGTCAGTGACGTGAATTGTATGGATGCCAGCTGGGAAGTCACCCTTTTCTTTCAAAGCTAACAATTCTTGAGCAGTAGGAGCATCACCAATACCAAAGTACGGCATAGATTTGCCGTTTATTGCCTTACAGGCCGACTGAATTTGTTCCATCGCCATATCAGACTTACCTGATACATGAGGCCTACCCCAAGCCGGGGAATTCGCACTGGCTGGAAGGAATGGCACCACACTGTTGATACCTGTTTCTTGAAATACTTTACTGGCCCAATTGCGCCAGCGATTTGGACCGACGTTTTCTGTTGTAAATTTAGACTGTTCAGGATCGCGGTCGATAGCTCCGGCTGGTAAATGTATTTTCTGACCGGCCGTGGTCGTGTAATCACCAGTCAAAGATACTTCTTTAATCAGTCTGGCGTAATTTTCAGGATTTCTTGATGCTGTGTACACTTCACTGGTCGTAACATTGCAAAGGTTGAGACCCTGATCGATGCGCCTCGGGTAGGCCACGTTGTACATGGAAAGCTTGACCAGGTCTGCCCTGTTCTCGTCGCTCAGCCCGCCAGGCTGTGCGGGCCCTTTCAACATTTCGGCGAAAGTATTATAAGTTTTAGCCATTTGTTCGCCGCTGGGAGCCTCAAGACCCAGACGTTTAGCCTCTTTCGCTCTTTGCTCAAAAGCAGAGGCGAAAACATCAAGGCGTTCAACGTCCATGCCGTGGCTCTTAGCCTCCGCGCGTAAGTTTTCTCTCGCTCGATCAAGATTTGATAGAGGCGCCTTCGTCGTTTCAAATATTTTATCAGCTGGTTTGACTTGCTCAGCCTGTTCAGGCTTGGATGCTGCCTTTTCGACCTTGATCGCGCCGGCCGTATCATCTTGTGGTTTGCTTGGAACTCTATTTCGGGAAATCTCAAGATTTGGCAACTCTAAAGCGAGTTTTGCCGATTTAGGTTGCTGATCGACGAAGTCGCTGCTATTGGCGGCACGGCTTCCAGTAACATTGCTGTATCCGTCGGAGAGGGCGACTGAGTGATCATATTGCAAAGTATTGACGACAAATTTGCCATCGGTACCAAATGTTTGCTTGCCTTTAAAAATTTGTTGACTCATGGTGGCATCAAATTGATAACCATATTGACTGTAGGTGCCGTCATCCGCCAGTTTAGGTTCGCCCCAGGTGTTATCAGGTACTTCGGTTCTAGATTCACTGGTCTGATCATTGTGAGTAGTCACTGCATCAATTTTTTCACTATTGCCTTTGTACTTGAAGCCAAAAGTGGTGCTTCCATCGGGATAGTGAATGGAATCGATTCTACCGCTGCCATCAAAATCGAAAGTTGCGCGTCCTTTGCCCTCGATAAGTTCAGCACCATTGCCGCGCACAATGTGCTGTTCTCCCTTTGCCACAAAAGTCAGATTACCATTGCTCGATATAGCCATATTGTGACGTTCTTCACCAGGAGCCTCTCTAGACACCCAAGGCAAATCCTTGCCATCTTCACTTTTTTTGGAGTAGTCGGGGCGCCAGTATGTAGTAATGCCGTTCTTAGTTTCGGACATGCCTAAGGGTTTACCATCTTCATAAGCGGCACTGACTACGGTGCCATCGCGCCTGGTGACGCGCTCTACTTGCCCCTCGGCATTTGTCCGCAGACGTGCACCGACATTGTTTGTATGCTCCGTGAAGGCACCACCGTCTGCCCAGTTACCTTTACCGTCACCATTCGGCAAAATCTCTAAGCGCTCGACTCCGATTTTTGGCCCCTCGACTTTCTCCATTACAACAGCAACGGGCACTTTAACCGCATCTGGTGCAGCCGAACCTTTGTCCACTATGACCAATGACGGTACATTTACAGGAGGCTGCTTCAGTTCCAGCTCGGTTTTGATCTCGCGAAGCTCTTTCGCGCTAGCAGCTCCTGGTTTTGTTAAGCTGCTGCTGTCCAGTTGCAGGGGGGCGTCTTCAATGTGCGTGTAATCTGCTGTTTCGATTTTAGACATCTTAACTTCACACCTTTAAATGATGAGGCAACACTAGTAGTTTCAGACGGCCTGGTAAATAAAATTGAGTCTCTGATTCGCCGAAGCGCTAGTGAACAATTGCATAATAAAAACAAATTGTGACTACTTGGTACCCTGTGCTGTAAACGACCTGAAACTGGCATAGCCCTACAACTACATGAAAGAGTAGAGAAATTTTAAAAAATTTCAAGTCAGGGCAAAAGAGGAAGAGCCGGTGCCCTTCCTCTTTTAGTAATATCAGTCGATTACATCACTTCATGTGGCATCTTGAGTTGCGGCATCAGCTGGAAGACCTGACAGCAATGGCGCTGATTGACTCGGCTAAGAGAGCCAAGAGACCTCATGGTCACCATAGAGTTCTCGCGATAAGGGAAGCCCAGCGGAACGATCTTGATCGTCACGGCCTGCTCTTCACCCTAGGTGTCATGGTTGACGACGATGTAGTCGCCGGGCGGCAGATAATTGTGATCCCTGCCCACGCTGAGGGTGTTGAGGAGTTCTGGCCGTGCGTAATAGGCAGGAACAACGACACTTTTGCCGTCGGTAATGGCGGTCTCGACTCCAGCAGAAATCTTCCACAGGCTAATCTGGCGCATGAATGGAGCTCCGGTGTTAAGGTCAGTCCGCCGTATCAGTGGTGCTGGAGTCTACAGGCAAGGCAGGCACTGTTGACGTGGTTGAATAGCTAGTTCGGGTATATTAAACGGGTACGATCTGAGCGGCTCGAAGGAATTAACTGCGTCTGCCAAACAAGTGGGCAAAAGTATTTTATGGCCAAAATCCTAATTGTTGAAGATGATCTACACGTAGCCAATACCGTCAAGGATTGGCTACTCTTTGAAAAACATTTAGTAGAACAGGTCACCACCGGCACTGATGCTCTTGAAATGATGCGTGCCTACGAATATGATCTGATAATTTTAGATATTTCCTTACCAAAAATGAGCGGCCTGGAAGTTTGTCGAGAATATCGCAATCACGGCGGCAAAAATTTGATTCTCATGTTGACTGGTCGTGGATCAGTAGAAGAGAAAGAGACCGGCCTTGATGCTGGGGCCGATGACTATTTGACTAAACCATTCCATTTAAAGGAATTATCTGCACGGGTGCGCGCCTTGTTACGACGTCCCAGCAACCTTAATAGTGACTTTCTCAAAGCCGGCACCCTGGTACTAGACACAGCCAAGCACACAGTCTGCCAGGACGGGGTGCTCATTCACTTGCCTCGCATGGAATTTGCCCTGCTCGAATTTCTTATGCGGCATCAAGATCAAATATTCAATGCCGCCACCCTGCTTGAAAGGGTATGGACATCAGACTCTGAAAAATCGGCAGAAACAATCAGAACCACAGTGAAGAAACTAAGACAGAAAATCGATCAAGAGGGTGTGCCGTCGCTAATCAAAAACGTCCACGGCGTTGGTTACAAGCTGTCGTCATCTGACTGAGAGCAAATCAGTAAAATTGCCTCTGTTTAATTTCGGGTACATTTTGGATACATTTGCGCTATACGATGCCCTCACTTGAATTCAGGGCGGAGCGCAAAACAAATGGGCTTATTTCATCACAGACAAATTGAAAAATCAAATTGCGGTGGCGACCAGAGCGCGGGCAACTGCGGACAGGGCTCATGCAGCCCCGAAGATCCACGACAACAGCTAGCCGACATGCGCACCCGAAAAGTGCACGGTTTCGCTGATCGCAGCAATTCTTCTATGAATGGTTCTGTCATTATTCCCAGCGAAAACTCCTGGTCTAATGATTCTTACAAAGCCACCATCGCAAAAAACTTTCAATACACAGATCTAAATTACAATCAGGCCCTCACCACTGCCGCTCGCGAGGGCAAGCCTATCGTGGCCGTATTTGGTTCACGCAGTTTGCGCGATAGCCAACACCTGGTAGAAAATGCCATACCAGCTTCCGCTCGTCAAAGAGACGCTGTCTACGTCTACATTGATACCGATCGCGCTCAAGGTAATCCTAATTTTACCAACTTAATCAATTCCGAAATCAAACCGACTAATCTGGCTCACACTCGGGTGTATTCGCTCTCCCGTGACGGGTCAGGCAAACTGTCTGCCGATAGACCATTAATGACAGCCTGGGGTGGCCGCGATGAGATCGGCAGCCTGGTGAAAGACCATGTCACTTTTGGCATCAACAACATGCGCGAAAAAAGGCTAGCACCAGATGCAGTGCCCGAAACTAATCCTTACCCGAAAAAATTACCAGATTCGCCTCCCGCTCCAGACCTGCCGCCATTAACGCTGACTGATACACCACCACCACTACCGGTGCCTCCAGAAAAGCCACTCGAAGCAACAGACAATTTGTTTCCTGACCGCCGCTCATCGATAAACGAAACGACTAAGGTGTTAGAACTACCGATAGCACCAGCGCCAGATAAACGAATCCCAGATGTGTCACTCGCCTTGCCAGAGCGATTAAATCGCCCCGACGCTGAACGCGATTTATTTCCAACTCACCGCTCATATGTTCCCAGGCCATTTGAACGCGTAATACCACCACCACCACCAGTGGCGGATCCGGCAACGTCAGAATTGCCGCGTCCGTTACAGCACCGGGAGCGGCGCGCAATACCGCAGCAGACCGAGCAGCAGACTGAAATTGATAGACAACACCCGCGCGAACGCCAGAGGCGTCCTGAAGATGGCCGAGTAATAGAACTAAATCCAAAAGACTTTGAGCGTTTAGTGAGAAACTCAGATAAGCCCGTCATACTCGATGTCTCTGCCACATGGTGCGGTCCATGTCGAAATCTCGCACCGATACTGGACGGCGTTGCCAAACAATATTCTGGTCAGGCCACTGTCTACAAGTTAGACCTCGACCGACTGGGTCGGGAAAATCCACGCCTGGCTCGGGAACTCAACGCCTCTAGTATTCCAGCAGTGTTTATGTACGACCGCGGAAAGCAAGTAGGCCGACCAATGATTGGCCTTGAAAGTCCAGCATCATATCACCAGCGAGCTCAAAGCCTGATTGAGAGACATGCTCAAAGTGGCCCGAAAGATTCACAACCACCGCAGGTCTCAAGACTCGAAACCGATAGCTCAGACGAACATAGCCGACCCGCTACAAGGCTTGAACGTCGTATCGAAAGACTAAAACATAAGCTGGAAAAACTGACCCATCTTTCGCACGAAGAAAAAGAACTGGCTTTTAAACCCAGTGCAAAAGAACAGCGCGTCTTCCAACTGATTAACCACGAGAGAAGAAAAGCCGGTCTACCAGACGTTATGCACGATCCGAGACTGCAAATTATTGCTAACCATCACAGCAATTATCAATCCACTCATAACGTTATGACTCATAACGAAAACATTCGTGGCTGGCAAAATGTCTCGCAGAGAATGAAACAGGTGGGGCTTGAAGGCTGGCGTGAAAACGCTGCCACTGGCCAGTTCACGCCAGAAGTTCTAGTACGCATGTGGATGGACTCTCCTCCTCACCGAGCCGCGATACTCGGACACGGCAATATTGCCGCAGTGTCGGTGAGAAACGGCAAAGCTACTTTCAACCTGACACAAGATCCTGAATCAGAGCGCGGTTAACGCTAAAACTTTTTCTCACACATTACATTGGAATTTAAAATCATGACAAATTTGGCTCACAAAATCGTCGATTATTCTGAACATTTAGAAGCAAGCGGATACGCTTCCAGTGCCATTCGCTCCTACAATTCTCGCCTGCGCGGATTTGTAAATTACATCGATGAGCAAGGTCTCGACCATGCCGAACTAATACGCGACCGCTCGCTCATGCAAAACGCCTTAGAACAATATAGCCAGTACCTTGGCGGAGAAGGTGTGAAAGCCTCATCAGTCAACTCTATTCAAACAGCGATGAAAGGCTTCTGTCGTTTTCTCGGCATGCGCCGACTGACCCTCACGAGACAGTTAGAATCGCCTGCCCTGCCGCAATCACTCGATGCTCAGCAAGTCGCAAAATTATATGAGGCAATTTCGTCAGCGACAAACCTGAGAGATAAAGCCATTGCCATGCTCATTCTCAAAGCAGGCTTGCGTTCTTCTGAGTGTGCCGCTCTCAATACAAATGAGATCTTCTTCGAAGCCGATCTCTGCTATATCTGCACCGGCAAGGCGGCTAAAAGTAGAGTGATTGCCCTTGATGGAGCGGCATCAAAATTTATCGTAGACTATCTACAATACGTCGACGCAAGGGAGAGTGGAGCTCTTTTTATGAGCAAAACTGGAGCAAGAATTAGTGTGGCCAGCATCGACCTGATTCTAAAAAATATCGGCCGCCGGGCGCGTTTAGAAATATCGGCCCGACGGCTGCGCGATACATTTATCACCCAACTGGTTTCAAGCGGCCTCGATATGAGTGATATTGCTGTTTTGGGTGGCACCAAAATTGACACCTTGAAACGCTTCTATCCTCAGAATGTTCAAGTCGGCACGCCACTTGCAGTTCCCACCACCAATTTCATTCTCACATATTAGCTGCCACCACTGTCGGTACTATAGTGCCGTGATCCTTCACCGATCAGGATGCGCTATCGCGCAGCGCCACGAGCACGCCCGCGGCCGGGCCGAACGAGTCTGGAAGCAGCTCGGACAGACAAGTGTAGACGACCGACAAATCGTTCCCGACCAGAAGCACTCGCGCTTCCGGTTCAAATTCGCGCAGAATCTGCAGGCATTCGCCGTCTATTGGATTGGGCGCGGTCGGATCATCGACTGTGACGGCAAGCGTGGCCTCCGAGCAGTAGCCAGCAGTGCGAGCGGTACGCATGGCAACGGCTTCGGCGAGAGCAGACCCGCCGTAGCTGGTGTTCTCGTCCGTCACGCCAGGGAATTGGCGCCGCTTGCCGGCGTGGTTCGCGGCGATGAACGCTGCAGCACGCTGCTTGTTCGTGTACGGCACGTGAGAGCGCTCACAAAGCGCATGCAAGCGCTTAACGATGCGACGATCCGATGCAGGCAGCGCGTCACAGGCGACAGCCGCACCAGAAGCTGCTGGCAAGAGGTCAGCGACCTTGCACTTGAAGACGTTGCTATCCGCGTCGGCCATTGCGAGCACGTCGGCATCGAGGCCGAACTCCGTCTGGACCTGCCTGCAGAGCCCGCAGGAGTGCGCGCCAGGGCCCTGGTAGCGCTTGCAGACGAAGGCGATCTTGAGGAGCTTGCCATAGCCGGCCACCACCGCCGAGGTGATCGCGTTACGCTCTGCGCAGATTGTCGCAGGCATGAACCAATTTTCGACGTTGCAGCCGCTGAAAATAGCGGTTTGTCCGGCACCGTTG
>JADYXQ010000039.1 GCA_021772135.1 Candidatus Obscuribacter sp. | reverse complement strand
TTTCAGGCCCTTAAAGATCAGGACTTGTTTAAGCAGGTTTATATTGACGCTGGTGCGGTTGCTTGGCCAGGAGATTTAGATCTAGCACCCGACGCCATGCATAGCGCATTAAAACGGCAAGGCGAGTGGATATTGAGGTAGTAATATTCGTTAATCGTTCCACAGCCGATTAACTTGGTATGATGGGGACACAAGACAAGTGTCGTAAGCCTGAGCTTGCTGCGTCGCGGTATAGCGAGGCCACCCGTAAAGGGGAAAGTCGGTAGAGCAGACATAAAGTATTGAGAGAGGTGAGACGAAAGTCTCACCTCTCGGTTTCTATGGCTTCAGATATTTCCTTGTCTGACGTTGATTCTGGCTGTGGTATTTCACGCACTAAAGTACCTTGTGGTCCAAGTTTCGATAAATACTTCAAAAGCATATCTACACTAAAGTCTTTCGTATTAAAACTCATTATCTCGGCAATTCGTGGCTGTCCTACTCCAAGTATCCTAGCGGCTTCCCGCTGCGACCATTCATTCTCCTGAATTATATCTCTCACCTTCAGCATCAGCTCCGCCGCCTTCGGATTTTCTGCATCTCGACATTTTCATCCCTACTCTTTGCAATACGCGTTGAGGGGCTCGTGACCTTTATTTGACGCCGCGATCAGCCAAAGATCTGGGAACCATCATTAGTAGTTTAAGCATTCTGGAATCTTCGCAGGAGTTTTTGTATTGGCCCGTTGCTCTTAGTGCGAGAAATTCTTTCGCACTTATGCCAAGCAGGTTGCGCACCTGTGTTTCAAACAGCTCAACTGCTTCTTCGTCATTCAGGAATTTGACTTTTGATTCGGAATTACCGCCAAAATCAGCGCTCATGAATTCTCCTCGCCGATCTGGCCTCTTCACTGAAATTCGTCAGATTTTTCCTTCTCTGGCGTTGAAAGTGGCTGTGGTATCTCACGCACCAACACACCATCACGAATGACCACAATAGCAGTTCCAGTCTGTTGTGCAATCTGCCGTGCGCGCTTCGCTGCCCTTAGAAGAGCTATTGTTGCGTTCTGCATATCAGGATCATTTGCGATACCCTCTGAACTCATAAGTTTTCTCCCGCGCAGTCAGCTGGTGAATGCAAAGATCGTAATCACCTTGGCCAGTACTTCATCTAGTAATGGCCTGGGTAATGTATCAACTTTACGCCCCTTACGCGCGTTGAGGTCAAGCGCACGGGGCTGGTCGCACCGCACAACGCCCGTTGTTTTGATACCCGAAATCGGAACAGCAAATCCAATACGTTGAGCAAATTCACCGCCGTTTGTAATCGGTAAAACAACCGGCAGTTTGGTGGCTTGATTGAATTCAGAAGGAGAGACAACAAGTACAGGACGATGTCCTCGCTGTTCACTTCCTTGAGTTGGATCGAGCGTTACCAGGTAAATGTCGCCGCGATTCATATGATTTCTCTGCCTACTGCAGGTGCATCGACCCATTCCCTTTCTCCGGCGATTAGGAAAGCGGGTATTTTCCCATCCTCTTTCTCCGCCGGCTCTCTTCCAGACAATGAGGGCAGCCACTTTTATTGGCTGTGCGATTACCTATTCTCGCCAGCCAGACATGTTTTCGAACAGGGCAAATCCAATAGACTGCTCTTGAAGAAAAAGCCGATACCGTGTTTGGTGTCAGATCTTTATTCTTGGTTGGATGCCACTGCGGCACAAGAGCAGGAAACAAATCGGCCAACATATTGCCCGGCCGCAGCTGAAGGTTGTAGCAAACTTTGCAGGGGGTTTTCGCCTCAACTCGGCGCATAATTTTTGAACGCCAGGCATGACCATATTCTTTGCAGATCCACCAGAATGGCCGAGGGTCTCTCGGTTTAACCATATCTGGCTTTATTTTGCCATTCTTAGTAGGGTGCCAATACTCCGCGATTTCAGGATAAACAGCAGCGAAAGTCTGAGCAGCAACCCTGCACTGCGGACAGTCTGGTTGCCAGCTAGAACGATCAGAGGGAGAACTTTGCCACTGATGTCGTCTGTCGATAGGGCACTGCCACCACACCACTCGACTAGACTTTGGCGCAATTTGCGATGGAAGTAGTGGCGCGTTTTTACGAGCATGCCATTGCGCAGCAATTTCAGGAAAGACAGCCTGGAGCGAATTTTCTTCAATTATTAGTTGATTAACGCATATGGGACAGCCACTCCCGCTGCCAGTACGATTATATAGAGCAGTCTCGTACTCATTAGTCTTAGAAACCGGGCATTGAAACCACCATTTTCGATTCGTCTGCGGTCGCACCTGGTCAGGTTTGATCAATCCATTTTTGGTTTTGTGCCACTCTCGCGCGATTTCGGGAAACAAGGCCTGAAGAGACAAGTGCCTGGGCCGGCCAGACATGTTTGTTGTAATCGGGACATTTCCAAAACACATTTAGATCATAGCTTTCAGGAATCGCGCGAGGGTCAACTGCACGATTTTTTGCATAATGCCATTGCTCTAAAAGGTCGGGATGTTTCGCTGCAAAAGAGTTGGTGGATGAAACTTTATGACCTGAACAAAAAGGACAGCGAGTGTTCTTTGCTGTTCGAACAGCTACCGCAAGCGTCCATGTATGATCAAAAGCAACGGGACACTTCCAGTGGGCCAAGAAAGCACTGCCAGCGGTGACATCGTCAGGTGTATACTTTCCGTTTTTCTTTTTATCCCACTGCAAAGCAATGTGAGGGTGGCTTTGAGATAATGGGCGCCTGTCCGCCTTATAAATTTTGCGGCAATATACACAATCAAGGTCGCCGCCGAGCGCCACAGCTTCGGCAACTGAAATAAAGTTGCGGTGCGGTTTATTCGAATCGACGGAAGCTTTGCACTTAAACATCACTGTAATTAGAGAATCGGCGCTCACTTCTTCTGGAGTAAGTTCGTAAGTTTGCTCATAATTCCACAAGGCTGCAGCCTCAGGGCAAACGGCGGCAAGGGTCTGCTTGCGCTTCAAATGAGGAGAAACACAGAACGGACATGGAACGAGGCCAGCACATCGTTTGTCCACTTCAGCATTAAAGACATGATCATTATTCTCCGCGCACATCCCAATAGGCACTGCGTCTGTCACGAGCGAGGATTGTGTCCGGAGAACGATGATCGTTTAACGTTGGATGCCATTCTCTGGCCAGCTCCGGATATTTCGTAGACAAACGAAGACTTTCTCTAACCGGCTTTCTTGCACAATACATGCAGTCAGTCTGCCTTTTGAGAAAGTTACTAACTGCCTGCTTCCATCTGTGCATTGGATTTATCGGGCAAACCCATGCCACTACCGCGTCGTCGCCGTAGTGAAAATCTTCGGGGCGGCGACCATCATTGAGGTCGTAATTCCAAAACTTGACCTTACCCGGGTGAGTAACGGTTATCGGATCTGTGATTTTTTCTCGTCTGCGTCTCATTGATAAACCTGGAATCCCTAGCAAAATATGCCTCATTAAAACGAAAAAATATCTACTTTGCCGCACAGGAGATATATTAAGAGCGAAAGCTTGTCAACATCTGCTTTCGGCCCAACCCCCGGCACACCTGGCGATAGACATAGCCTGCAAATAACAGAAATGGGAGACACGAAATGAGAGGCGTCACTTTAGAAGGCTTTGCCTTTGGCTTGATGGATACTGCTTACGACCGCAATGGTCAGCTGCCCAAAGTGCATCCAGCCATTTCTGATCGCCTGTCTAGTGACGAGAGAAAACTTTTGAATGGCTCTGAAGAATTGCTTTTGGCTAATGGCTGGATAGAAAAATCTAGCGACGGCAGCGCCACGCTGACAGCTGGGGGATTGGCAGAAGTTAAGCGCCGTCGAGACGAGATTGCAGCGGTAGTTTAACGGTCGGCACCGAATTTTCTACAACATAGACCCATTCTTCGAGAAGCTCCGGCAGATTTACTTGCGCTTACGGCCG
>JADYXQ010000291.1 GCA_021772135.1 Candidatus Obscuribacter sp. | reverse complement strand
ATCGAAGATTCAATCAGCGCAACATTTGGAAAAGCCTCATTAGGGCTTGCTCTTCTGCAAAACCTACTAAATTAGCTGAGCTAACTGGATAGGCAAAGCCATACAAAAAAAAGAGGGGCCCCGTGAACTAAATACTAGTTCTACGGGGCTCTCCAAAGCTGATTTATTTTTTGCTGGTTTTGGTCTTCGCTGCAGCAGCCACAGGCATTAACCAGCCCAGCTCTTCAATTTCTTTGAGAGCAAAAACATCGGTGAGCGTGAGGCTGAAAAACAACTTGCTCACTTGCGAACGCACAGTCACCAAACGAGTTGCGCGGTCAACGGTGAGTTCGATGCCGTCCAGATTTACCCAACCAGGAGCACCGGGCCGGGTAGCCTCGACACCTTTGAGTTTGGTGAGTTTGATGCTGTCTGGGGCGGCGGCAAACTTAAATGAGAAGCTTGTGGCCAATCGCATTTTGCCCTGGCGTGCCAGTGGCAGTTCTTGCGTCTGACTGGCGGTCACGGCAATGACACCACCTTTGTTGACGATGCGAGTGATGAAATGCGCCTTGAGCTCGCGAGCGGCGCTGTGGTCTAAAGCTTTGGCAAACTGGTCAGGACTGAGATCAGCCCCGTCAGCCACCTTCGAAAGGTAGGGAAACATAGTTTTCTCAGTAGTAGGCGCGAACTTTCACGCAGTGGAATCGCAACTGCGATGGCGAGTGGGTGCGACGAGGAAGTTCGTCGGTGCGTTCGAACAAAGCAACAGCGCCACCCGGAAATTTGCCGTCAGCAAATTCTTCACCAGGCAAGCGCATCACACAACCGATGGAAAGCAGGCGCTTAGCCAGTTGTGCCAGCAGCGCAGGAATGGCAGCGAGGTCACAGTGGTCCACATGCGTGAGCCCTTTTTCACGAACATAAGCAGCCATCGAGCTTGCCGCCGGCTCCTTGAACGGCAATTCGCAGGTGACGTCGAGGCGCAGAATATTTCCAGCATCGTCGGCTTGGGCGAATCGCACGATGTCGAAATGATCGTAGGTGCTGTTGAAACCAGCTTCTACGATGGCGTTGAGCACGAGGCCCTGATTGATTGCTTGCAGCATGTTTGTCTCCAGGTGTTGGTAAAGCTGATTTAGAGCCAGTCTAGAGCCGGTGGTTTGCAGTTGCCGTGCTCAGAAAGTCGTTCGAGAATAAGCATCGCTTCCTCGATTTCGTTGTAACCGCGCGTGTCACCAGCCTTTGCCAGTGAACGGCCATAGCGGAAACGTACTTTCGCCAGTGCTTCTGTGTCACAACCAAGCGAGCGGCAGGCAATCTCGGCCCGGGCAGAGTGAAGCCAGCGTTGCTGGTAGTCTGCTTTGAGGTCGACACCGTGATACGAACGAACAATTTCGCGACAGATGTCACCGTGCAATGCGTAAGCGTCTGCCAGCTGCGGGTTATGGGCTGAGAAACTCGATTGCATAGCGGCAATGGCCTGAGCAGCGAATTTCTCTGCTTCCAGACAAATGCCGCAGCCGAAGTTGTCTTTCGCCAGTTGCAGGAGCAGCCGGTGATTCAAGTTTTGGGTCATGATGGCCTTGGAAAAGGTGTTGTGGATCAGGCAGCTGCGGGTTCGCGACGGCAGAACTTGTAGACTTCTTCTTCGAGCAAAAAGCACATGACGCCGTTTTTGCGACACATGGTGCCGTGGTCATGCTCTTTTTCCACTTCCAGCTGATCGCCGACTTCGCAATAAACGTGGTAGGAACGTTGAGCGGAAGCGGGCAGGAAGGGCTTGAGCACGATGATTTTTTCAGCAGATGATGACATGGTCATCTCCTCAGGTGATCCGGGAAACAATCGAAAGCTCAAGCATCAATCAGCGGTGCACCACGTAGCACGTAAGCCTGGAGCGATTGATGTCGATTGAGTGATGGAGTTATCGGATGGGTTAAAAAGCCGTATTAAGTTGGGGGAAGAAAGGTGCATATTACTTTCGCGCTTCTTGATTTGTAACGCAGGCAAGACTTATCTAATTGCGAAATGTTGCGGGGCGATAATGGCAGGGTGAAAACCTCAAGGACCGCACAGATGCTGGTCTCGCGCATTGCCTTCAGATGAGACGGTGCTCAGCAAGGCTGGCCGGGCAAAAAAATGCTCCGTTCGGAATTGGCGCAGCTGGCGCCAGCACAGTTTTCAAGGACGGTAAAAAACAGCAATAAATGCTCAAGGAGAGTTATCTTAGTAAGTAATCTTCAATTGTTATCGACGTCTGACCAGGTAATCGCAATATGATCAAAGTGGAATCGGCTGAAACTCAGCTGCAAAAATTGTTTCAGCTGACCAGCTCGCAGGTGCAGCGAGTGATCGACACTGCCACCGGTGGCGAGCAGGGCAAAAGCAAGGGCGTCTTTTGCGATCTTTATTTTCAAGCGGGCACAGCTCAGGGCCTGACCTTTGATCAAGGCGTCCTGAAAAATACTTCCAGTTCCACCACATGCGGCGCCGGAGTGCGCGTGGTAGTTGGTGACAAAACCGGTTATTCGCATACCGGGCACGTCAATATCACTAATCTTTTGCAGTGCGCGAAAGTAGCGCGTGCCATCACCGACCATGCCGGTGCTAGTGCCAATGTAGCTGTGGGTCTGCCTGAAGGTGTAAGCGGACCCCATGATTTATACGGCATTTTAAATTGCCCCGTTGATATTGCCTTGCAAGAAAAGATTGATTTGTTGCGCAACATCGACAAAGAAGTGCGGCTCTATGACCCGCGTATTCAAAACGTGACGGTGTCGGTGGCCTGCGAAAGTTATACGATCATCATCGTCAATTCACTAGATCAGATTTTTGTCGATTTGCGGCCGCTGGTGCGTATCTCGGTATCGTGTTTAGCTGAAGACGGCGGGCGCAAAGAAACAGGAAGTTCGGGTGGTGGCGGCAGGTTTGAATTTAGCGTACTGGCCGAAGAAGATAAATGGAAAGAACACGCACATATAGCCGCTAAAATGGCTATCGATTTACTCAGCGCTGCCCCTGCGCCGGCCGGTGTAATGGATGTGGTGCTGGGTTCAGGTTGGCCTGGTGTGCTGATTCACGAGGCGGTAGGCCATGGTCTGGAAGGCGATTTCAATCGCATGGGCACCTCGGCTTTCTCAAGTTTAATGGGAGAAGCAGTGGCATCACCTCTGGTTACCGTAATCGATGACGGCACCATGGAAGACCGGCGTGGCTCCTTGAATTTTGACGATGAAGGAACACCGACCAGCCGTACGGTGTTAATTGAAAACGGCAAATTAAAAGGTTACTTGCAAGACAAGAAAAATGCCGGTCTGATGAAGACCGCCCTGACAGGCAACGGCCGTCGCCAAGATTACCGCTATGCGCCTATTCCGCGTATGACCAATACTTACATGGACGGCGGTCAATCAACACCCGAAGAAATTATTGCTTCAGTTAAATATGGTCTTTATGCCGCCAATTTTGGCGGCGGACAAGTTGATATCACCAATGGCAATTTCACTTTCAGTGCCATCGGCGCTTATTTGATTGAAGATGGAAAAATTACAAAAACCGTCAAAGGCGCCACTCTAATCGGCAACGGTCCAAAAGCTCTGCACAACGTCACTATGGTAGGCAACGATGTCTCCTTAGACCGCGGTGTAGGCACTTGCGGTAAAGCAGGGCAGGGTGTGCCGGTGGGTGTAGGCATGCCCACCATTCGCATCAATGGTGTCACCGTTGGTGGCGCTAAATAATGGCTGCTTCAAAAGATAGCAACCTCATTGCCATAGCCGAGTTCATTATTAAAGAAGGCAGGCGGTTGGGCGCCACCGAATGCGATGTCAAAATCGCTTCATCAGATGCCGTCGATACAGGGGTGCGACTGGGTGAAGTTGAGACTCTGGAAGGAGCTCAGAGTCGCGGTTTACACTTCGAAGCCTATGTAGGTAAAAAGAGCGCCTCGACCTCGACTTCAGATTTTAGACGAGCGGCACTGACCGACCTGATACGCACCACAATTGCCATGGCTAATGCTTCAGAAGAAGATCCATTTTCTGGTCTACCTGAAGCACAATATCTGGCCACCGAAATACCTGATTTGATGCTCACTGACGGCGCCATTGCCAAGATTGCCACCGAAGACAAAATTCAGATGGCTCTGGCAGCTGAGGCCGCTGCGCGAGGCTATGACAATAAAATCACTAATTCGCGGGGCGCCAGTTTTACCGATTGGAGCGGCAACACCGTCTTTGCCAACTCTCATGGTTTTGTCGGCAGTTATAGCAGCACTCACTGCTCTATCAGTGCCGCCGTGGTGGCCTCGCAAGACAACGAAATGCAGGTGGGCGGCTGGTCTTCTGGAGCCCTCAGTTTTAACAAGCTGGAGTCGCCGGAGCAAGTCGGTATTACCGCCGCCAAACGAGCTCTGCGCATGCTTGGCGCCCGCAAAGTCAAATCGCAAATGGTGCCTGTAGTTTTCGACCCGCTCATGGCCGCGACACTTTTAGCGCAATTTGTCGGTGCCACGGCCGGTTCACATGTCTATCGCAACAGTTCTTTTTTAGCGGGAAAAGTCGATCAAGTAGTGGCTAATCCGGCCGTTAAAATCATTGATGACCCACTGATGATGGCCGCTCTGGGATCACGGCCATACGACGGTGAAGGCTTGCCTTCGCGCAGGCGGATTATCGTGCAAAACGGCGTGCTGCAATGTTATTTGCTGGGCAGTTATTCGGCACGTAAACTCAATACCATTCCTAATGGTGGCAGTACCGGCAATTTGCATTTTGAACCTGGTCTGCTCAGTGCTGAAGAAATTATTGCTACAGTGGAAAATGGTCTTTATCTGACAAGTGTGTCAGGGCCTGGTTTTAACGTGGTCACCGGTGATTATTCTCGCGGTGCTTCTGGTTTGTGGATCGAGAACGGTGAGCTGGCCTATCCGGTGGAAGGCATTACCATCGCCGGCAATATGCTTGATATGTTTAACAACATTGAACAAATTGGCAATGATCTGATCTTCCGCTCCAGCACTGTTTCGCCTACTTTGAAGATTGGGGCGATGATGGTGGCAGGCGAGTAATCTATTTTGTAATTCATGAGGGGCTGGTCGGGCTGAGTTTATCCGAATGTCTTTTTGCTGAAATCAGTGCCTGGTTCGATTGCTAAAGGCAACTGTATTAATCTCGTCCGTATAAAGCACAGTGTGCTGACCTTGTGGTTGGTCGAAGTAACCCTGAATCGCTCTTGAATCCTGTCAGTCAATAGGTACAATCTTCAAATACATCGAAATGTTTTACAACACAACAAGGTTTTGTTCTTAAAGGTTAGGCCACTTCGTATCCTCCGAACACTGGCCAAATATAGTTAAATCGTAGAGAATTGAATTGTAAGCCGACAAGCGATTTAGCCTTTTGTCGCGACAACAACTCGATCCCCCTTGCAACTTGGATGTTTTTCAGTGACCGGCAGAGCTAACGATTTT
>JADYXQ010000038.1 GCA_021772135.1 Candidatus Obscuribacter sp. | reverse complement strand
TCTGCACCACCAGCGGCAACTCTATTTCAGCCAGACTGCCACCGAGACCCGGCTCATGCTCAGGCAAAAAGCGCTCGAACGAATCGTTGATTTCTTCCATCTCTTCCGGCCTGAGATCTTCCACATTAGGCGACAGTTTGAGCAAAGCGACATTGTGCTTTTGCAGAGGCAAACCGTTTACCGGATCGGTCAAACCCTGCTTGGCCATAGTTTTGAGGATGGCTTTGTCGACTTTTGAGTGATAAACCACCGATTTGACCGAATATTCCCTTCCGCTGGTGGGGAAACGCACTCGCAAAGCTTTGAGAATATTCGAATAGAGAATCACCGAGTGGGCGCAAGTGACCACGGTTTCGGCGTCTACCTGCCAGACAGCCGCCAGTGGATAACGCACAGGCAAGCTCAAGTCATAGACCAGGCCCACCGAATTTGCGTATCTTGTTAAATCCTGGTCTGACATCGACACTCACACTGAACGGCAATTCTTCACCTGAAGACGCCTATAGTATAGCGCCACAGGGGGCAATGGTTTGGCAGATGCCAGTTAGCGCCCGCTTGAAATCCAACAGGGTAAGAGCCGCGAAAACTGGGTGAAAGCTTGTTCAGCTTCCGCCATAGAACTTTGGATGTTCTATAACTATGTAAATTGGTTAAAGTGGGCGACATTTTTGCAGTCACCAATCGACACATTTATTACAGGGGCTCTCAAAGGCCGCTATTTCACATTAATTGGCGCCGCTGTTTTGATTATAGGCGGCATCTTCGCCTGGAAAGCTTTGCCTATTGAGGCGTATCCAGAACTCTCCAACCCCCAAGTGCGAGTGATTTCCCTTGTTCCGGGCAAAGGTTCTGAAGAAGTTGAGCGCCTGGTGACAATTCCCCTCGAGAAGGAAATGTACGGTATTCCAGGCCAAACCGCCCTGCGCTCCCTATCGCTCTACGGCCTTTCGGTGATTATTTCCACCTATACCGACGGCACCAGTACTGCTTTTGCCAGACAACAAGTGCTCGAGCGCATTCAGCAGGCCAATATTCCTGCCGATGTAGAACCCACTCTTGAGCCCGATGTAGGCTCACTGAGAGAAATATTTCGCTATTCGCTCTCCAGCCCATATGTTTCAGCCATGGGCCTGAGGGCCATTCAACAGTGGGATCTGGAAAAACTTTTCCGTCAGATTCCTGGTGTGATTGGCATTGTCAGCGAAGGCGGGCCGACCAAAACCTATCAGGTCAATGTAGATCCGCTTAAACTACGGGCTCGCGGCATCACCTTAAAACAAGTTTTTGACACCGTAGAACATTGCAATGCAACCACAGGCGGTGGCTTTATTGAACACAATGGCAGCGCTTTAATTGTGCGCCAAATCGGTTTGATTAAAGACGCAGAAGATTTGCGCAATGTCACAATTGAGTCAACCGCTGGCGGAATTCCTATTAAGCTGCGCGATGTGGCCGATGTTGAAATCGGCCCCATGGTCAGGCGAGGACAGGCCGGCCACGGCACTGAAGACGATTGCGTGGAAGGCATTGTGCTTTTGCGTCGGGGCGAAAATCCGACACGTGTGCTGCAAGCTATTAAAGAGCGTCTACCTGATATCAGGGCCACTCTGCCACCAGGGGTGAAGCTGACAACATTGTACGACCGCGAGTGGCTAATTAATCAAACGCTCACCACTGTTGGTACCAACGTCACTATTGGTATCACTCTCGTTGTTGTTTTACTGGCTATATTTCTAGTTGATTTGCGCTCGGCTGTTATTACCGCCTGCGTCATTCCCCTGTCCATGTTGGCCGCTTTTATCGCTTTATGTTTGCTCGGAGTACCAGCCAATCTGCTCAGTTTAGGAGCAATCGATTTTGGCATTCTTGTGGATAGCGCAGTGGTGATGACAGAAAATATCATCAGGCGACTATCAGAAGAAGGTCAAGATAAAACACCCGCACAACGTTTACTCATATTGACTGATTCGGCCAGAGAAGTAGCGGGGCCAATCGTATTCGGCATCGTGGTCATTGTTGCAACGTTCTTACCCATCTTTACTTTCAGTGGTGTGGAAGGAAAATTATTCCGCCCGCTGGCCGCCACCATGGTATCGGCTCTAATTGGTGCCGGCCTTCTGGCACTGGCTCTGGTGCCCGTGTTGGCTTCGTTTTTCTTGATAAAAAAGCCTTTAATTGAGCGACAAAGCCCGATTGTTACCGGTGCCAAGGCGCTCTACAAGCCAACTTTGACCTGGTGCCTGAAGCACCCACTGCCGGTTATTCTCTCATCGCTAATTGCAGTGGGTGTAGCCGCCAATATGTTTCTACATACAGGCAGCGAGTTTCTCCCGCATTTAGAAGAAGGCAATATCTGGCTGCGTGCCACCATCAAACCAGGCAGCGTCACTTTAGAGCAATCGGTCAAAAACGCCGCTGAAATTCGCGAAACGCTCTTACGCTATCCGGAAGTCAAACAAGTGCTCTCGCAAGTAGGCGGGCCTGACGACGGCACAGATCCTGCGCGTTTTGCCGACCAGGAATATTATGTTGATTTGAAAGCGGCTAAAGAATGGCGCCCCGAATTTAAAGAAAACAAAGAATTGTTGATTGCTTCAATGCGCAAAGATTTGGAGCAAATTCCGGGAGTTGGATATTATTTCACTCAATATATCCAGACCACGCTTGATGAAGCCCTTTCAGGAGTACAGGGCTCACTGGTAGCAAAAGTAACGGGGCCGAATCTGGCAGAGCTTGAGAAGCTGGCCCAGCATACGGGCAGCATTATGGCTCAAACCCCAGGAATTGTTGACGTTATTGCTGACCCGCTTTTAGGTCAGCCGCAATTTGTCATTGAAATTGATAGAGCTGAAGCGGCGCGGTTTGGTCTTAACGAAGCCGATTTAAAATCGCTCACCGAAATTGCCATTGGCGGCTCGCCGGCGACATCTGTAATTGAAGGTGAGAAACGCTTTGAAGTTATTGTCAGACTGGCACCAAAATATCGCAATACTGAAGACGCCCTGCATAACGTGCTGGTAGATACGCCATCGGGCGCCACCGTTTCACTAGCGCAACTGGCGACTCTGACTGAAGTTAACGGTGCCAGTCAAATTTGGCGCGATGCCGGCTCGCGCATGGGTACCATTCGCGCTAATGTGCGCGGGCGCGATCTGGCCACGGCAGTTGAAGAAGCACAGAAGCGGGTGGAAAAGGAAGTCAAATTGCCCCATGGCTATCACGTACAGTGGACAGGAGAATTTCAAAGACAACGCGAAGCTGCCCATCAACTGACAATGGTATTGCCCATTACGCTGGCAATTATCATTACCATCTTATATATAGCGTGCGGCACCCTGGGCGGGGCGGTAATTATGTTTTCAGTGGTGCCACTGGCCGCCATTGGCGCGGTGTTCGCCCTCAATTTAACCGGCACATACTTCTCAATTTCTGCCGGAGTGGGCTTGATTGCACTGTTTGGCCTGGCGGTTAAAAATGGCATTTTACTGGTATCGTTTGTCAACGAATTGCGCCATCAAGGCATGTCGATAAACGACGCTGTCTACCACGGCTCAATCACGCGTATGCGACCGGTATTGATGACCGCCACCATTGCAGCGGTCGGACTGCTACCAGCTGCCCTGTCAAACGAAATTGGCTCGCAAACACAAAAACCCTTTGCTATCGTTATTATAGGAGGGCTAATGTCTTGTACACTTTTGACATTATATGTACTGCCCGCTCTTTATTTGAAATTCCGGCCTAGCCCCGGCAGGCCGCAGAAAGTGAGAGAATTCTTGGAGCAAGAAGAGCAAGCTATGAACGAAATAAAAGAAAAAATAGTAGAAGAAGAATCGAAGAAACTATGAAAAGACTTTTGCTATTGAGTTTTATCTTCTTGACCGGTTGCAGTGCCACTGACACAGCCGCGGTACTGAAACACGGAGACGCTCCCGCCACCCACGCCGCTAACACCAGTGACCCCATTGCTCTATCGAAAACACAGCAAAGAAAGATTGGCATCACTACCGAAGTGGTGGCAGTGAAAACATTGCCAATTGTTAGCGAAGCGGCCGGCACGGTACGTGCCAATACGAATCTGAGCACGCCGGTCATATCACTCACACCAGGACGCATCGAAGAAGTGCTGGTACAACCTGGTGACCACGTAAAAATGGGGCAAGTATTGGCAAAAATTCGCAGTGATGAAATTGCCCAAATTCAAAGCGATTTATTGACTAAACTGTTGGAGTTACAATCAGAAAGGCGTCACGCTATACTAAAAGTTGCCCTGGCGCAAAAAGTATTTGAGCGCAAAAATAAATTGCTGGAAGAGCAAATCGCTGCCAAGGCAGATGTCGACCAGGCTGAAAGCGACCTTGAACAAGCAAAAGAAGAAGTTCTAGCCACTGACGAAAAGCAACAAACCTTGATTATTTCAAGCAAGGAACGGTTACGCCTTTACGGTACGTCGACAACACTGGTCGACAGCGTAGTGAAAAGCCGGCACATTCAACTGGTGTTTGACATTACTGCACCGCGGTCAGGAATAATTACTGACCGCGACTGTGACCCGGGTGAATTAGTTGAAGGCGGCAAAGCACTTTTTGCTGTTTCGGATCTCTCCAAAGTTTGGCTGGTAGCAAACGTGCTTGAAAACAATTTGCGTTTCGTCAAAAAAGGCATGCCGGTGACTGTTTTGGTAGACAGTTTGCCTGATGAAAAATTCCCTGGCGTGCTTGATTTTGTCGATTCAAAAGTCGACGCCCAGACAAGAACCATGGTAGTGCGGGTAACAATTGACAATCAAGCCCAGAGACTAAAGCCAGAAATGTTTGCGCGCATGTCGGTGCAGGTGGGTGCCACAACGGCATTAATGGTGCCTGAACCATCTGTGCAAAAAGCCGGCGAAACTTATTTAGTTTATGTCGACGGACCCGGTGATACTTATCTGGAAAAGAAAGTTACTCCCGGCCGCACCACCGGTGGTTACGTTGAAATATTGAGTGGTCTGCATCCGCACGATAAAGTAGTGGTGAACGGCAGCCTTCAACTACTGGGCGAATCTTTGCAAAGAGCTACTCAGTAAATAAATGGCACTTACATGGCAATTACTTTAATACTGGTGGTGATTGCTTCAGACTAACGAACTGATTCTCGAGTCTGTCCACCAGCAAAATCATTTTTTGCCAGTCGGCGTCTACTGACGCTAATTCTATATCGCTGCAAGACTTATGCATTTCATAGGCGTAAACAGTGCTCGAAATTCCTTTAAGATCATGAGCAAATTTTTTCACATCGGTGATACCTTCGGCGGTGACTGCCAGTCTCAAATTCTGCAACAAAACTGGAATGTCGCGCAAACACATATCGAAAAGTTCGAGGACGTGAGAGCCAAACTTTGATTGCAATGTCTCTCGCACATCGGGCAGACCAGACTGATTACCTGCTGTTAGCTTTTGAGGAGATTTTAGAGGCAGCCACTTTTCTATAATATTTCGCAGGCGGGCAGTATCCATTGGTTTGCTTAAAAAATCAACCATTCCCGCTGCGTGACACTGTTCACGGCTGCCTTCAATAGCATGAGCAGTCATGGCTATTACAGGCAAATGTGCACCGGTCGATAATTCTATTTTTCGCAGCGCTTTAGTTGTCTCAAAGCCGTCCAGATCAGGCATCTGACAATCCATTAGCACGATATTGTAAGGTACCCTCTGCATAAATTCTAATGCATGCCGTCCGCTACTGGCGACATGCGCCTCATAACCCAGTGCCTTGTGAGTCTGTGCACGAATCTGCAAAACGCACAGCTGTATTAGAGGTGTGAGTAACATTGTAACAGATTTCCATAATCGTTCCGTTACTACTCGGAGGCCTTTTAGCGGTTTAGGTGGCTAATACCTGCATCTGCAAGCTTGATGTAAGCAGGATGTAATATATTTGCAAATATAAGGAAATGCAAGCATTCAAATAACTGCATTCATTATTCAGGAGGGCAAAGAAATGACATTCACAGTGCACACTACCCTGCAAGGGAACTCGCTAATTGAGCGACTGAGTCGCAGTCAAGGTCTCACTCGGAATCATCTTGCCCAAAATGGACTTTTGGGGGCGAAGCTGGACAGACAGTATATTGAAGGGTATCGAGCCTCAGCGCACGAGAAAAAATCGAGCCGATTGCGAAGTGAAGCATTTCTGCAGTTTGGCAAAGCTAACGGTTCAAATCATCTAGAGCGCCGAGCCTCTCTGAAGCATCTGCGGAAAGTGCAACACAGCCCCTTCTTCATCAGAGCGTTGTGGAAGCTTCAAGCATTAGCGAGCAAGTTGGTAGCGCTAGCGACTTCATCGAAAGTTCTGTTGAGTGCGCATACCTCTTCAGTTTGAAGTTCAAACAATGGACAACGGATTATCCCCTGATGAACAATCTGCGCTAAGGAAGGTGATCATAATGACAATAATTTGGGATGAACATTTATTCGTGACCAGCACCATCATGCCGTTTTTACGAGAGCACTGGGAACTCATAGACAGACCAGAGCAGAACAATTCTGAGTGCGACGGCAGACTGACAAAGGATGAACTTATTTCCTCCTACGAGCAAGCACTGCAAGAAAAGCGATTGGTCGATGCGTTCATTTTGAATGAGCTGTTGATTCGCTACGAGCCAATCTGTCGCGCTCATAATGACGGTTATTGGTTCAAAGACGAAACGGTCCTCGGCATCTCAGAAGACGACATCTCTGTATATGAGCAAATGGTGAACCCGGAGTTTCGAAGGAGTGAATTGCTACGACCTAAACCGTGGTTCTAGTTCGATGCTGGTGGCATTACACAGTCGGAGGAAACGACAATGTCTTTGAGTTCAATAGAAAAGGAAGTGCGCAAGATGTTGGCTAACGGCGGTCACATTGAGAGTAGGGAAGCCGACAGGCTTACTCAAATGATCCTCGCAGACAATTTTGTAAGTCGAACAGAAAAACGCTTCGTGAAAAGAATTCTCCAGAGCAATGCCTGTGATGATCGAGCTTTCCACAAGCTTGATCATCTGTTGCTCGTGGGAGATTCATTGGCACCAACGTTCATACACAGTGGTGAAAGATATGTCAGCACAGTTTAACGCTCAGTCGATCCTGGATGCAACGGGCGGGCGTATCATCTTCGGGGAGATTCCGGATACGAGCGGTTCGATCTGTGGTGACATCCGTGAGCTGAAGGCCGGGCAGTGGTTCATCGCACTTCCTGACACTACGGCAGACGGCCATGACTATCTGGAAGAAGCTATGCACCGAGGAGCTATAGGTTGCGTGGTAGTTGATTGCCGGCAGTATCCTTTTGCGGCACCCAATTCGTTGCTAATTGGCGTTTCGAGCACTCTCCAGGCGTATTACGAGCTAGCCAAGGTTGTGCGACGACGTGTCAATCCGAAAGTAATCGCCATTACTGGATCGTCAGGAAAGAGTACGACAAGGGATATGTGTAGCAGCATCTTATCATTGAAGTTTCGGACTCACGCATCTCTGAGCTACAGACCAGATGCGAGGAGTCTCGCCATGACTCTTCTGACAATGCCGGAGACAACTGAGGTTCTTGTGGCGGAGTTGGCACAGCGTGGTCGCGGACAAATATCTTGGCTGGGAGCCATGATTGCACCCGACATCGCTGTGATCACGAACATCGGATTGGCCCACCTGGACACATTAGGATCAATAGAAAACATTGCCGCAGCAAAATGTGAATTGCTTGAGTGCCTTAGCCGAGACTCTGGCACAGCCATATTAGGGGATGGAAATCCACATCTGCTCAAAAGAGCAGAGAGGGTTTTTGAATCTGACCGTACTCTGGTCCTTGATGAGAACAATCTTGAAGCGTTTGCCGTGACACCCGAAACTACTGTGTTTGTGCTGTCCGGATCAGACACATTGTTTGAGCTTAAAGCGCATGGCAGTGGATATCTGAGAGATGCTTGGTGCGCCGTCGCCTGTGGAAGGGTGCTCGGAATGTCTGATTTTCACATTGCACAGGGACTGCATGCTTATACGGCACCACGTGGCCGTGGCAATAAGGTCATCGGAGTGAGCGGCGCATTGATTATCGATGAGTCTTATTCCGCTACTCCAGAGTCAGTCAGAGCTGCTGTGACAGCTTTTCTAGACAAGCGCGCTGTGCCGCACTCGCGGAAATACATTGTGCTGGGAGAGATGCAGGAACTGGGCGACGCGAGCGACGGTATTCATTCAAAAGTCGGACAATGGCTTTCTGAGCTACATTTTGATGGACTGGTAACGATAGGCACCGCGGCCGCAAACATTGCCCGAGGTGCACGCAATGCCGGCTTCGAGACATTCACGTGCACTAACGCCATAGAAGCGTACAACCTATTGTCGTCAAAGCTTGATGAGACGACTAGCGTGCTCGTTGACGGCTCCGACTCAACCGAGCTTCGCGCCGTGATTAAGCTCTTAGTGAGCTCGAGGATAGCGAAGCTGTCACCAGGTACAAAATCTAAAAATGCAGTAAAACTCAGTCATACTGGGAACTTCTTGATCGCTTGATCGTATTCTACCTGTGCTACAGCCAAACTCATAAGTAGATCTCTAAAGACTGTCTGGATGCGTGTCCTGAATATGGTTGAATCATCGCATCGTCCAAACCCTGCTTTTTTAACCAGGTGAATAGGAAGTGGCGCAGTTTATGTGGTGAGATAGTCTTTGTTAGACCCGCTGCTGTGGCGTACCGCTGAAGGATTTTGCGAATTCCACGGTCGGTATAAAGCTTCTTCCATGATGATTCGAATAGGTGTGTAGCACCGCTCACCTTCATATCATTGACGTGCATTACCAGTATTTCTTTGAATGATTCGGGGAATGGAACCATTCTGTCTTTGCCGCCTTTCCCTGACTCAATGCGGATTTGGAAGCGCTTAAAATCTACATCAGTGCGCGGTCACCGACCGTGCCCTCGTTAGCGACAGTTGACGGCCCGATGGAAAGCTCAACCGGAAACATAGAGCCGTTTTTGCGTTTACACTGCACTGCTACAGAATGTTCGTGATGCCCGGCGGCGAGCAAATGCTGAGCCCCGTCTGCCATTAATATTTTCAGAGAGCTTCCCGCTAACTCCTCAGTAGAATAGCCAAACATAGAGCTGCTGGCACCATTGGCAAACACAATTGCTCCACTGTCATCAGTGGAAAAGATAGCGTCTGTAGCTGTTTCCATTACACTGAGATATCGCGATTCACTAACCTTAAGTGCGGCTGAAAGTTTTTCAGCTGCATCTTCTCTTGTAAGTGTGTGAGCCACCCACCAAATAAGTCCGCTTAGCAGCACGATCATAGAAAGAATTAAAAGCGACGTACCGAATTCGAAAGGGTAGTAGCCTTGCTCTTCTCCTTTTGAGCGCAACCAGCCCAAAAGTAAAGGTAGAAAAATACAAACTGGCATCAGACGTCGGCTGGTAAAACCGCCGGCGGTATCGCTAATTAAAAGAGCAGCTGGATCTCGAAGTGGATGCGCGCACAATGCGCTGACACTCAGTAACATCAGTGCGACTGCGGTGGTAGCTGCCATCTGAGTGAATGCTTGCACTGAGAAAACAGTTGGCACACCATAAAGATGCATGAAGGTGAAAAGACCAGCTGCAAAGGTAGCTAAAACCAAAGTCGTACTTGCTGCTGCGCCCCGCTCGCGAACCTTAAAATGACCTTGAGCCAAACTAAGTGCCATGAAACACAGTGCCGTGCTCGGTGCCATTAATCCAGGCCGAGCACCGGGAAGCTGATATTTATTGTCGTAAGCCAATAAGTGGTCGATTCCCAGATTCTATTGCGTGCCTTGGAATGGAGCTGACCCACCTACCCGTACATGCGCCAGGAGAAACCTAACAGAGCGTCCAGTTTCAAAGAACTTGGCAAAAGGCGTTGCCAGACAACACAAGTTACGCTACGTAAACACGGTACTGTTGGGCTCATCGACCATCTTAAGCAGCAGCTGCCACTGCTTTACATCGATATAGACCCCGTGTAAAACGCTGTAGGTTATAATATCGAACTGCTAAGCGCCCGTAGCTCAGTGGATAGAGCTCCCGCCTTCTAAGCGGGAGGTCGTTGGTTCGAATCCAACCGGGCGTATATTTTTCGCCAGTCTGAGGATGTTTTCTGAAGATCAAGGCAATCGTAATTTCGCTGTTCATCCTGTTGTCGGCAGCCGCCGCCGGTTACTGGTACTGGACCACCACGCCGCTCTGCGCTTTGCAAGAAGCAATGATGGCAGCCCAAAATCACGACCCGCTGGGTTTTGAAAGGCGGGTGATGACGTCCGAATTAATCGATAGCCTGCTCGATGATCTTCTGGTTTATCCCGCTTTAACCACGCCGAAACTGACTAATTTTCAGCTCCAGGTGGCCAGTGGTGCTGTGGCAATGGCCAAAGCCCAGGTGAGCAAACAGATGCTCGAAGCGATTAACAAAGCTCTCAACGCGCCTATCACCTATGGTGATTCTAACTATGATCAATCAACTTCATCGTTGCCTCTCAATTTCTGGGAGACACCGGCTTATGCCGCAGGTGAAAACCCTGGAGACTTTCTGCGCTATGTAGGCAAAGAACTCGGAGGCGAAGTGGGCAAACTGAAAACCACTGCTTTTGAGCGCATGCAAAATTACATTCATAATCATCCGGCTACCATTCCCGGTCGCCTGGCAAACTGTCAGCCAAGCGATCGTAGTGCCATTCTCAGACGCATTTTAGCTGATCATGGATTGAGCCAGAATAATTTCAAAGGCATGACTGCTGTTACTACTGGCGAGATGGATGAACCGGCACCGGCAACACCTGCAGTACAATCGGCTCTGCCGATTGATGCCGGCACTGATCTGGGCGGAGACAAAAGTCCTTATTCGCCGGATCAATTTGCTCATGTTGGATTACGTTTTTACAGTCCGATCACAAGCGACGAAGTCCTTTTGAAAATCGAATTTTTCAAAGCGAATGAAAATGCCGCCGGTGACGCACCTTATGCCAATACCTGGCGCATCAAGCGCATATCGAATCTTCGACAGGTACTCGATACAGTGGGCCAGGATTACCTGACTGAAATGCACGAGCTGATTGCCTATTCTTTATATGGCATGAACAATCAAAATATGGCTCAGGATATGAAAGGCGTGACCGATCGCATCAAGTCTCACCCCGCGGCCCAGAAGTTTTTAAATAAAATCGGTTTCTAGTATTTTTGCCGTTAGTGCGAGTGATCTTAAAACGCCGTCTAGAGTTTTTTTACAACCTTCAGGTTGTATGGTTTCACAACTTATGGGTTGTAAAATTTCTTAGGCATTGAAAATAGACATGGCTAGGTCGATCAGGCCAAACAGCAAATCATTTTTTAAAAGTACTGTAAACAAGAGAGCCAGGCACCGCTTTCATATTTTCTTTCAAGGCCTTTGAACCAAGTTCAAACGTGATGACACAAAATTCGTGCGGTAAACCAAGATTATGCTTCATCCACATGGCCAGCTCAAGCTTTTCTTCCGCCTCGCCGCTATTTAGAACAGAAGTGGCCATCTCAATACCAACGGCTAGAAACGGCAAATATTCAAAGTATTGCACGCGTTTGCGAACAATATAAACGTAAGAAATTTTGGCAAATAGCTGGAATATTTCTTGCAGATACTCACGCTCGTTTGGCCTCGGCATCACGCCCCTGCTTTTTCAAATAAGAGATTACAAAAGGACAACCGTCACCGGCCAGGTGTAAGCGCTTAGCCAGAGCAGACTTAAGTACTTCAATGCCGCGATCATTGTCGCTATTGAGTAGCACCACGCCCAGATTATATTGAGAAGTTATATCGTCCGCATCCATGGCAAATAATTGCTCAAAGATAGGCAATATCAAATTCTCTTGATCGAGAGATAGGAGAATATTGGCCTTTTCTTTCAATTCGCCTGCAGTTAAATCTTGTTTCTCCATCAACTGATTTAGTTCTGTTAGACGCTCATTGGCAGATTTACGATAATTGTGTTCGAGTTGCCAGACGTCTGTCGCCTGAAGCGCCCAAACCGCGCTCTGAAGCTTCAAAGCTTGATCAAACCAGGCGCCAAGATAAACGGCGCCGGCACTCTCTGTGGTATCAATGGGCTTGAGCAACTTATCAATCGTTTCATCGTCAGGACTACCGGCATCGTTCAGTGATACCACTGCATCAAAGTGACCTTGTAAAAGGCGCTGCTTCAAAGAAGGGTGAGTAGACTCGGCCCGTGCTTCTTGCTTAAAAGCCTGCACCAATGCTTTTTGCAGTGCTGCTTTTTCAGGCAAAGCCGAATTGACTTCGCTTCGGTATCTTTCATAACTATTCTCTGGTGGAGTATCCTCATGATTGATCAAATCATTCATCTTCTTCCAAAAAGTTCTCTCCACCAGTGTGCCTGCACTCTCCACCCGCATCATGCCCATACTGAAAGCGGTTGGCCCCGTAATTTTCACGGCATCGGCGTCTGCTTCCAGTTCATGAGCGCGAGCCAGGGCCAGAGAGTAAGCATCGAAGCGTGGAGAAAACCAGCTGAGGAAAAGATAAAACACAGTGAAGAACGCATTGTCCTGCGAGTTAATAAGAAGATTGCTCCAGCGCTTGCGCAAATTATAAATCCAGGCCCCCGACTTGCTGTGATTACCGGACAAATGTCCCAATTCATGTGCCACCACTGCCTTGAATTCATCTGCATTGTGAATGAGCATCATGGGCAAACCAAAATTCATATAATTGCGAAAAAGGCCGAGAAAACCTAGCATCGGCACCTGCACTACCGAGGCG
The DNA here is from genome assembly GCA_021772135.1 of Candidatus Obscuribacter sp. Taxonomy (GTDB): domain Bacteria; phylum Cyanobacteriota; class Vampirovibrionia; order Obscuribacterales; family Obscuribacteraceae. The sequence goes on along the minus strand of JADYXQ010000038.1, from coordinate 3,161 downwards.
TTACACTCGCCGTTAATGAGCACTTTATCGACTTTAGTGTGCAGGGCCGGTAAGGCCAGCAGCACAAGCGCAATGATTACACCGATAAAAGCATAACCAAGGAAGGCCAGACCCCCCACCTTCATTTTATAGAGCGAGGGATTGTGCTTCAGTTCATATTCGGCATCACTTTGCTTTATCCACAGTGAATTTTTCCCATAGTAGAGTAACAATGTTGTACCCAGCAGCTAATCGATAGATACACTGTCGGCGGGCGCGCGAGTATACTGAAACAGGGCGGCAGTACCGAATGCAGGTGTGTATGGCTGAAATAGACCCTTTAGGCGAAGTGATGATTGCCTCGCCATGCAGCGTTGGCTGGGAAAACATGGCAGGCACAGACAGAGTGCGCTTCTGCAGTTCTTGCCGGCTTAATGTCTACAACACCAGCCAGATGAGCAAAAAAGAACTGGTGCAACTGGTAGACGGCGGCACTGCCTCGTGTTTGCGCATATACCGCCGTGCCGACGGTACAATTTTGACCGAAGATTGCCCTGTGGGTTTGAGGAAAATTAGAGATGCAGCCAGTCGCATGGGGCAAATTGCAGCTTCGTTCTGGGCATTTGTCTTTTCCTGCACCAGCGTCCTGGCTCAAAGCGAGGGCATTGAAAAAGCAAACAGCAGAGCTGAGAAATCTGCTCCTATAAGCGCTGTCGACGGCAATTTTTATGTACCACCAGACAAACTCAAAGGGCAAAGCACTGTGGCGCCGGCGGCCACGGGGGCGGCAGACACCAGCGTACTGAAAAATTTGGAAAAAGCCAGAGCCAGTGTGGCAAAGACAAACAATAAAGACGCGGAGCGCTATTTTAAGTTGGCCACATCAGCTCTGGCAAAATCTAAGCACGATTCGGCCTTTGCAAAAATGGTATGGCTTGAATATGCCGGCTTTTTGACCAGCCAAAGCCGCATTGCCGAAGCAAATGATATTCGTAACCGACCAGATTTAATTATCCGGCCGGAATCTCAATTTTTCCTGGGCGAAAAGAGCGTACTCGAGACAAAAACAACCGCCAAATAATTTTTGACAATGGCACCAAGCTTTTGCAGTCGCACTCATGTCTCAAAAAGACTACAAGGGCCGAGCTAACGATTCGATTAAAGCCGCTAGCTGTGGGCATCTTACTGGAAAATATTTTGCTTTCTGGACGTAAATATCCGGAACTTCTCCTGACATCGACCGTCTCGCGTCAGGTGAGTGACAGTAATTAGTATTGAGGGTAGGTAAATGTCAGACAATAATCTAAAAGAGCGGCTGGTCAAACATGCCGTAGTCAAAGACTTTCATAGCGATTACACCGCCATGGTAGAGGCTCGGCGTATTCGGGCAAGAAATGCTGCGATTAATGATGGCTTTGAAAATTTCAGCTTTATGCTCGATCCTGGCTCGGCGGTGATGCCCGAACAAGAGACTCCTTTGAATCGAGTAGAAACTCGTTTCTCCAGACAACTCATGGATAATGTCGTGGCTATGCACATTTCACGCAGACGGGCCAGCTAGCAATAGCATACCGACCGCACAGGTAACCACTATACTAAAAAAAGCATTGACGTTGTCGATGCTTTTTTTAGTATAGTAGTTTCCCATTTACTAGAATCCCACTTACCAGAGTCAATTTCTTCAGCGAGGCTTTACGTGGCTAAAATTCTTCAACTGGTGGGCGATTTTGTAGAAGATTACGAGGCCATGGTGCCCTACCAGATGCTTTTAATGGTGGGCCATGATGTAGACACAGTGTGCCCGGGCAAAAAGGCCGGTGAAAAAGTCAAGACTGCCATTCATGATTTTGAAGGCGACCAGACTTATACCGAAAAGCCTGGACATAATTTTACTGTCACGGCAGACTTCGACAAAATTGACTTTACCACTTACGACGCTCTTGTAATTTCCGGCGGACGCGCCCCTGAATATTTACGCTTAAACAAAACGGTGCTTGATTGCGTCAGGCACTTTTTCGATCAAAATAAACCGGTGGCAGCAGTCTGTCACGCCGCTCAGATACTGACGGCAGCAGGGGTACTAAAGGGCAGATCGTGTATGGCTTATCCGGCTATTGGCCCGGAAGTAACCGCATGTGGTGGCACATTCGTTGAGTATAATAAAGAGTTTACCAATGCCACCACTGACGGTAATTTAGTCAGCGCTGCGGCCTGGCCCGGGCATCCCCAGTGGATCAAACAATTTCTCACTCTGCTGGGCACCACTATAAAAATTTGAATGGCGCGAAACCGATCAAAAGGGCATCCGACCAATAAGCCAGATGCCTTTTTTGCTTTTTGCTTTTTGCTTTAACTGATCGAACTATTTAACGGCAATCTCACCGACACGGTGAATATCAGTAGCGCGATTAGCTTTGAAGAGATCTTCAGCGATCTTAAATTGATCGTTGTTGCTGCCATGTACGGCAATCAAAATATTACCGTCACGAACTTTGCCTTCATATAATTTCGCTTCATATTCAGGTATACCCATGCCAATCAGTGCACCGCTGATGCCACCAATAGTGGCCCCGACCGCCGCACCACTCAGGGCTGCCATTAGAGGACCGGCCGCGATTAGTGGCCCTACGCCAGGAACAGCTAAAGCGCCAATGCCTGCCAAAAGACCTAAAGTTCCGCCGATCACGCCGCCGGCGCTAACGCCGGTAATGGCGCCTTCAGGCGCTTTTGTTGAATTGTCGTGAGCGAAATCTTTTGTCCCTTCCTTATCAGGGAAAAGCACTGAAATATCATCGTTAATAAAACCGGCTCCCTTAAGAGCATCTACCATATACTCAGCTTCTTCGCGAGTATGCACAATTCCAATTACTGACTGATTCATTTTTTCTCTCCAATTAAAATTTAGTTTTACTGGACGATTAGCCTCTAGTGAGCCTTATCGGCCACAGTGATCATGTTTGTCACTTCGGTAACGCCGTTGCAAGTTTTTGCCAATTCTTCCACTCTGCTTTTTTCAGCGTCGCTATCTACGGGCCCTTTTAAAGTAATTACGCCGCCGTTGAAAAGAATTTTTACATTCTTCGCATTCATAGAAAGACCTTTTTCAGCGACTATTGATTTGCGCACTCTGGCCAGAACTTTGATGTCGCCTCTGGCATTGCCTTGCTTTTCAGCAGTGATAG
>JADYXQ010000290.1 GCA_021772135.1 Candidatus Obscuribacter sp. | reverse complement strand
CCTTAACCAGATGCACTAAATTGGATGTGTCAGTCGTTACGAAACGCCTGTTACCAAGTGGCCGAATTCATGAGAATAGGTGGCCGAATTGAGAGAACAGCCGGCCGAATTAAAGAGAACAGGTGGCCGAATTGATGAGAACAGGTGGCCACTTTGGTTGAGAATCTGCAATCTGCCTGCGAGGATCATTAAAACCCAGGCTATCGCAGTCTAAAACTTTTCGGCAGTCTAGTATAGCGGCAGTTTCTCGAGCTGCTGGACGAGATTCTTTAGCCATATCATTCAAGCGTTTTTCGACGTACTCTTCCAAGTCACGCGAATTGCGATTCTGCTTCAGAGACATAAATTGGATGTCGTTGACTAACGACTTTGCAGTTAAAGATGGATTCAAGCTATTATCGCCGTCACTGCGCAACGCCAGCAGTTCAGGTCTATGAATTTCAGTTTTAGGAATTTCATTTTCGAAGCCTTCAAATTTTGGCAGTATTCCTTCGTTTTCCAATTTTTTATTGGCCTGCGATTTCTTCTCTTCAGTGCTCGATATTGAATCAGGCTTCCCATCGGCAACTGAATACAGATTGCCAAAGTCAATTTTCTTCGAAACTTTTTCAACTCTGTCACTAGGCTGATCGAAGTTCATTGTAAAAACCGCCTCAACTGAAAAAAAGACTATCGATTACTCCGTTCACCGAATGCTGCTCAGTAGCAATCAGAGCCGGTTGTCAATGGCAATAATACGAAAGAGATTGTGACAAACGCGAAACAGGGCGCATTTAGGCTTAACAGTTTTGAGTTAGAGCCAAATCACGTTCAAAACATGGTGCGCTAACTCGCGGGCGCTTGCTTGGCTGTCAAGCAAATTGTTAGGTTGGGAGATATTTCCACTTTTCAAAAATTATCGGAGCAGTTGTCGCACAGTCCCAACTTACATTCTTGCTAAGTCTAGTCATTCTCAACTGAGATGAAAGCAAAGCCTCATTTTTGTCCATTAACAATTTGGAATGCATACTATGTCTACAGTAACAAAATCTCAAGCTCAAAATCCTGAAGCTGTCATTTTTTCCACCACTGGTCAAATTGGTTATTTGTTCAATGTTACGCAACCAGGCAAGATTTTCGTCTCTCTCCCTGGACAAAATCCTAAGTTAATCGATGCTGAAGCAATTGTGCGTTCTTACAGCCCAGTGGAACAGCGAGACTTAATTTCAATCACCAGAGGCATTTCGTCTAACGCCATTGGTGTTGCTCATGCAGCTACAGAATTGCACGGCAAGCGCGTGTTGCTTACAGCTCTTGGTAAAAGTCGAGTGGGCATCATTAATAGAGTAGAAAATCTTGATGATGGTTACAAAATTTTCTTGGCAGTAGAAGGCAGTGTTGCAGTCATCAGTGCCTCCGATGTGCAGGAGCTTGAGGAGCGGCCACAAGACTACTTTATTAGTGTCGATGTGATTGAGGCCGGAAAGTTAATCTTCTGGCTGAAAGATTTTGTCAAAGTTGATGTGCTATACACCATTGCTGCAAAGCGTCTGCGCGTTAGCGCGGCCGTGAGTTCTGCCATTGATCCGCAGATTTGCTTCACCGCCCAGCAGGTAAAGATTACATATCAAGATCTTGCTGCAGTAGACGAACCTGATAGCTTGCAAGCCTACACGGTTGATTGCGATGAGGTCTCAATCTCGCCGGACCAAACTGGTTTCAATTTATTCTCGGCTTCGCTGTCAGCTGTCGAATCACTGATTTCGCTCAAGTACACTGCTCTGAGCTACAAGAGCGGAAGCAGTGCGCCCTCTTACATAGCCTTCGACAAGGCAATCACTTTAGCTCTAGAGCTGACAGACGCTAATACAGACATTGTGCACGGCCTTCTGGGAAGTGCCAATTACGCTGGTAAGACTCACCTAGTAAGCGATACCACACTATTAATTGATAAGAGCGTTCTGTTAATTACTGTTGCCTCTGAGAAACTCAGATATGGTGACTATGACTGGAATCGCGAATCATCAGATGTGAAAGTGCCGGTGCTCAAGAATTTTGGTGACTCTCGTCGCCAAGAACTAATTATCTATCGCGATAGTGTCAGCAAGCTACTGATTTACGCGGGCAAACTAGGTCTGACAGCCGGGCAAACCATTCTAGTAACAGGGTTGCCCAATTCGTACACAAAAGTTGGAGTGATGGGTGCAGAAGTCAGCCGCCAGTCAGCTGTCTTTCGCTTCACCATCGGTAGTGCAGACGAGCGGATTGCATTTTTAGAAGAAGTTTCTCAACGAGACAATGAAAAGGTGCATTTCAGATTTGTGTTGATAGATGACAGCGGAGCGGTCAATTACAACGGTCTTAATCTCTTGCCTGAACCTGTCTTTCCGGCTGACCATAAACCTACTTTGCTGCGCTACAAAGATAGCTGGGCTGCCTACCAGCTCAGAGTAAAGCCGGTGACGAAGTTAATGCAAAAATTCATGAATTCTCAGGAAGAGCTGACAAACTTCCTGGCGCTCACTCGACTGATTAAGGCTGGAAAAGCAGATTCGATGCTGGATGCCACAACAGATCTTGTGGAGCCAGCTGAAAAGTTGTTGGCCGCGGTACGAGCAATAATTTCTGATACTTGGGAGAACTAAAAACATGACTGTCAAAATGAACAAAGAAGGCTTAATCAAGCGCCATGCCGACGGTTCCCATACTGTTACAGTGAGAGGCGTGAGCTATATTGCCAATTTGCCTGGAGTGGTCTGTACCAATCCAGACGCAGCAGAAGCCGAACGTATCTACACAAAGCATTTTACAAAGAAGCCTATCTATTTGCCCCACGAGTACGAGAAGGCTGTGCGCGAAAATCTGCAAGGTCGTGATGTGATCGTGCTCGGTATGAACGGATACAGCTCCCTCACTCCTCAAAAGTGCAGTGAGTGGGGCATCGTCCCTGGTGCCTATGAAGCTGCTTGTGCAGGCATTCTAGAAAGTGTCATTCAAGAGTTAGAGAATGCCTACCCGGGCATTGACATACGGTTAGGTCATGGTGCGTCGAGCATGGGGGTAGATGGTGTGATTCTAGCTGTTGCTGCTAAGCGCAATAAACGTCAGCTCGGACATTTCTGCCCACGCTTTATGTTCTACGTCGAAGATGACGAGATACCAGTCTATGTCGCCAAAACTCAAACCGACTACGCCAATGCTTTCATTGATTCGCTTAGAGTTCTCGTGGCTGCCAATGGTCGTGAACAAGCCTTTCGTCACGACATCAATGCGGTTTTCGATAAGGGCAAGCATGTCATTCCGGTTAATGTCTTGCGCAGCATTTCTACCACCGGCGGGCCACCAGCTTTAAACGCTGACGGTAAAATTGAAGATGCGGTGGCATACTTTAAACGCTGACGGTAAAATTGAAGATGCGGTGGCATACTTTGAGCAGCGTGTTCATCTTATGTATCACGCCTTTTCTGGCTCAGGAGATCCATTTCGAGACATTGTCAATCACGTGATAGATCAGGTACGGCAGATTGGTCGCTCGCTGATTTCACCTGAGCGCGCCTTCAGTGCGTCCAGCGTCGCTAATCTTCGCAATAGATAACTATTTGCTATCAAGTTCGCTTTCTCGCGCGAATGCTGTCTAGTTGCAGACGCGCGAGAAAATACCATAGCGAGGCTAGCAATCAGTTTTGATTATATCTTCACACGCTCGCGAAGCCAGTCACACTAGGGCCGTCAAGATGATGACCAATCTGACTGTCGTTGCATCTCATGCGCCGCATCTGCTAAGCCTCAGATATCCATTTCAATCTACTCAACGCATCTACTCAATTTTTCAGGGCAAGCATCTAACGCTACTTATCCACACAGCCACAAGCTACCGAATGCCAACACAGCAAGTGTTGAATTTTCGACCAAATTTGCAAACACTAATTGGTAACTAACATGTCTAAGAAAGGAAATGCCCGCTTCGCAGCTCTTAGTCTTCTTCTGGCCACTTCCATCGCTTTGACCACTGCCGGTCAACCAGCCATGGCTGCCAGCACCTGGATGCCCAATTTCGATGCCAACCAGACTGTCTATGTTGATCCTCTGCTCAGAGCTGACACCGTTGCTCCAGTTGATCTCAGTGCTCTGCCACCTAAACTTGCTGCCGAAGCGGCGAAAAACAATCTCAAAGTCTATTTAGTGATGGCTCGCAAGGGCGATGAAACCACCGGCAATTGCAAGCAAAAATTTGCAGTTTGCAAAATGGAAGAGCTGATGGGCAAATGGAACGCGCAACTACCACAAGATGACTATGTCTTGCTTTTAGTAGTTCGCTCTGACGTTGATTGGACAAAAGTAAGCTACGCAGTCAATCTCGGCAATCGCCCTCGCGGTTTCGGTGTCGGCCCCCAGAGCCTCAATCTTCAGCGTTGGGCAACCGGAGCCGATGGAGGCGTGGCCTACCTACCTCGAGACCCTGGCGGCTATGCACTACATGTGGTGCAAGACATCAACGAATTGATGGATAAAGCAGCCAGTGCGAGGCGCGATGAACAGTCTAAACAGCAGTTCATGGCCGATCTTCCAGGCTATCTCATGCTCGGCACCGGTCTTCTTATGGCCATCGGTTTAGGTGTTTTCTTGGCCCTTCGCTACTCTAAAGAGCGCACCAAGGCTGAGGCGGCAATCAAAAAGCTCAAAGATGCCTTGTTTAATGCCAATGGAAACTACATGGAAATCCAGAACGCATACTTAGACTTTCTCTCTGAGCAGGGTAATGACTGGAAGACTCGCTTTGAAGGCCCTACTTTGGTCTCATACACTGAAGCAGTGGCTGATTATGCGGCATTGAGCGCTCGAATTGCTGCTGCCAACGAACGCATGATTGAGGCTGAATCAGCTTTCAAAGCCGGCAACTACTTCTCTGTGGCAGGTTTCCAAAACGCCTATACCCTACTAGAAGAAACGCCTGTGCAAGTCACCGGTGAATCTCTTCCTCTCGAAGTACGAGGGCTCTTCAGCAGCGAGGTAAAAGAAGACAGCTACACGCCTGGCGAGCTGCTCAATAATATGGAACAACTGTTCAGTGACACCAATCGTGCTCTCGCAGGCATCATATCGGCATTCAGCCAGGCCAATGAGAACGCCCAAAAGGTCACAGCCAGCGCAAGCCAAATTGAGTCGCTCTGTGAGCAGCTCAGAACCGCAGGCATTGGCACAGAGCCATACAGCTTACGGCTCAAAAATGTGCTGCAAGCAAGTCAGAACTTCGAGGCTAAATTGCAAAAAGATCCTCTTTCTGCATCAACTGCCTCGGCACAGGTCTGCAAAGATGCGGCATCAATTGTCACAGACTTACAGACAGCTCTGGCTCTTTCAAGTGACCTGGGCGCGGCAGAACTCTCACTGCAAAACGCACTTACTAAGGTAGCGGCACAACGGGCTCAGATTGTTAATTTCAACTATGCAGGAAGCACACCTAGTGGTAGTACTCCGAGCAATTATCTGCTTGACGAAGACGGCTATAACCCAGACACAATGGTAGCGCGCGCACGTTCGTACTTTGCCAGTGCACTCAAAGCATTGCAAGAAGCGCAGCTTGAAAAAGCCACTGAGCAAAAACAGTCAGGAATTGACCTTGTCAACGAGCTTCCTACTTTACTAAATCAAATTCTTGAAGCTCAAGATTTTGTCAGTCAGACTGTGGCATCTATTGCTTCGACGCGTGATAAATTGAGTCTTGAAGTTGAACCGGCTTCCAAAGCCCTTACCTCACTCCAGTCAGATTTTTTGCCGGTCAACTATGAAGCGGTAAAAGAGAATGCTGTTCGAGGCTTAGCGCTGGCCAGTTCGACAATTAGCCGCCTGGAGCAAATCAAAGTTGCTTACTTTGAGCAACGCTTCATGGCTGCTGCTCAACAACTCAAGGCTGTTCGTGCTGATATTCAACAAAGTCGAGATGGCCTGGCTGCCATTCACGACACCCTGAAGAATTTGCACCAACTGCGCTCGTCTGCTCGTGAAATAAACGGTCACATTCAAATTCAATTGACCACCATTGGCGCTCGACTAAAAGCAACCGCTTTCACTACTTCTAGTGCTACAGACAGTGACTTTGAACAGAACGCTAACAGAGCCGCCCAGCTGGCGCAGCAAGTGGCTCTGGACAAAGCTAATTGGGTTCAGTGCGATCTGACTGCCAACGAGGTGCGCCGCGCCCTTGCAGACGTCAGCCGCTCGATTGAATCGCAACTAGCAATATATGACTGCGCTGTGAGCGAGCTAGAGGCCACACAAAGCTTGTACCAACAAGTAGAAGCGACTGTCTCTGAAGCAGAAGTACGCGATCAAGCCCGTCAAAAGCTAGCTGAAGCCAATCGCGCCAAGCAGTCTGTCGAAGCTTCGATGAAGATTGCAAAATCAGATTGGAAGGCGCTATCTCAATCTACTTCAAATGTTAATCAGCAGCTCGCCGCGGCTCAAAGCTTGGCAAAAGATGATATTCGGTTGGCCAATGAAGCTGAAAATGCTATCGACAACGCTAGTCGCGAAATCGACGGTGTTTCTGGCTCATACTCTGTTAACCGTTCTATCGGAGGCAGCTATCAATCGTTTGGTTTTGGCATCAGCGCTGATACCAGCTCGGCTCGTTCGAGACTGAGCAGCGCTCGTAATGCTTACGGCGCGAAAAACTACGAAGAGGCAATTCGTTCTGCTGAATCTTCTCAGTCGGCTGCTCGCGAGGCGCAACGCGAGGCTGAACGTCAAGTTGAGTCTCAAATTAGTGCCGCAGTGTACATCTACGAAGAAGAGCAGCGTCGCATTCGTGAGGCCGCCGCAGAACTTCAGCGTCAAGAGGATGCTCGCCAGCGTCAAATTGATGACGACAGACGCGCCAGCGAGAGAGCCGCAGAGGCCTCTAACTCGTATTCTAGTGACACCTCTAGTTCTGGTAGCTACGGTGGCAGCGACACCACCGATTCTGGCAGCTTTGGTGGCGGCGACTTTTAGTCTAAATAATCAAGACAAAAACTGATGATTCCATTGCAGACACTGGCTAGACCTCCTCCTCAGGGGGCTCGCCAGTTTCAAGCTCGAAGTCAAAATTAAGTCCACACACTAAAAATAAACTCGAATCATGGAAAAGATCATTCTCGGCTTAATCGTTGTCGGCGCAGGCGTTATCATCGGCTTTCCTAAAGTCAGACAAGCACTGCGTATTCGCATCAACGGGGCAGTGGACAATTCAACTGCTCCCATTGAACGCTTAGAAGACAACTACAAGCAACTGATGGCTAGACTACCTGCGCAAAAGCGCGCAGTGGCCTCAGCCCAAGCCAGTGCTAATCAGGCTAAAAACGATCTAGCTGACGCAAACCAAAAATTGCTGCAGCTGGAAGAACGCTACAAAACAGCTGTAGGCCTCCAGGCATCAGATGAAGCATTGGCCGTTCTTGAAGAAGCCTATGCTGCCCAAGAAACAGAAATTGCCGAGCTCACTGCCTATGCTGCCGAAGCTGCTCAAATTGCGGCCGAAGCTCTCAAGGCACTGCAATCAACCACCACCAGCCTCAAGCGTTTTGCTGCACGTGTAGAAAGTGAAGGCCGCAAAGCTGAACTTACCCAAGCTCACAATGTTGCCAACGAAGTCTCTGCCCAGCTTGGTGAAATTAACAGTAGCCTCTCTGAAGCTGGTGGCATTAGTCGTCAAATCGATCACGATCTTGAAACTGCCCGTGCGGAAGGTAACTTAAACAAAGGTTCAGTCGCCGAGCAAGAGCTTAACGATCTAGAAGCCAGCCAACTCACCAGCGGTGCTCGCAGTCGCTTGCGCGAAAAGGCTGGACTTTCGCCCGAATAATCATTGGGTAAGAATCGCCTGATAGCAAAATGAAAATATTAGATTACTAGTCGCTTTACCGTGACTAGTAATCTTTCTTCTTTCTCGAATGGGCCTCCCCATTTTTTTTCAAAAAGATAGTAGACCGGTCGACTAACATGCAAAGAATTTGCCTATCCAGTTAGCTCAGCTAATTTAGTAGGTTTTGCAGAAGAGCAAGCCCTAATGAGGCTTTTCCAAATGTTGCGCTGATTGAATCTTCGAT
>JADYXQ010000289.1 GCA_021772135.1 Candidatus Obscuribacter sp. | reverse complement strand
CGGCTGATGCCGGAGACATAGCGAACTTCTCCAGGCTGCACAAGACCGTTACCGGCAGCGATTTCGATGCCACCAAAGGGCCTGTTGCAAATCAGGGCAAGGATGATCAGTCTCATTCAATTGCCAGGCTCGCGGCGAAAAACTTTAACCATTCCCAGGAAACAGGCGTGGGCACCATTACCGATATCACCGCTGGACTCGCGGCCATGGGTGCTTTGCGTTTCGGTAAAGAGGCGTCGTGGCGCGGTCTGGCCAAGGCAAGCGGGGCCGGATTTTTAATAGGCGGTACGACAAAAGCGTCGCTGATGCAAGCCGATGGTGCCTACGGCAATTTTGGTCGCGATTTTGCTATTGGTGGTTTGCTCGGTGCTACTGTGCCTATCGGTGAGTTGGCCGGCGCTAAGTTGAGCACTTACGCCGGGAAAAAACTAGGACTAACAGTCAGCGGTGATTTTCTTGCCGCCCGCATTGAAACTCAAGGAACAGGCATCGGCACCCGTTTGCTCAGTGCCAGCTTAAAATCAGGCACCTCCGGCGGTGTCTTCGGTATGATTGAAAGCCCTGGTCGCGAAGTGATTGAAAAAGTTGATCGCGGCGAAAAGATTGACCCGCTGCACTTGCTCAGCACTTCTCTCAAAGGAGCTACGGTGGGCTTCCTTGGTGGTACTTTCCTGGGCTTCACTGCTGATGGAGTAGTGTCAGGATTCCGTAGCCTGAAACCAGGTGAATTCAAACCAGGGTCGGGCAAAATCGGTCAGGTGGCGGAAGGCGGTGTGAGCCTGGATGAAGCGGGTAAAGCGCTCTCGCTCAAGCCTGGTGATCTAGCTAAAAAAGCAGTAGATAATCCGTATGGCGCAGTGCAGGACGCCGTTAAACTATACGAGAAAACCGGTCAAAATATAAAAGGCAATAATCTTGCCACTGGCCACACTCCGCTGCCGGAAGCCTTCGACGATGCGCTTAAACTCAGTCAGAAAGTTGATATTTTAACCAGTGAAAGCCCGGTCAAACTTTCTAAAAAAGTGGAGATCATAAAATCAGTCGATGACTATCTGAAGACTGAAGGAAAGACGGTTGACGAAGCCTTTACCCGCGTAGCCGATAGTCCGGAGTATCAAGAGCTGATTAAGCTAAAGCAGGCCCAGACAGGACCTCAATCGGCCGACGATTTTACTTCTTCAATGCACTCCAATTTCGACGAGCAGGTGAAAACCGGATCGGCTGTTGAACTGATTGGCGATCAGAGGCTCACCAGCAAACAAGCTGTGGAAGCAACTCTGACAAAAACAGAAGAGAAATTTAAACAGAAAGTTTCCGATTACTTCAAAGACATGACCGATCCGGCGCAGAAACAGCGCTTGAATGAGCTTGTGGGCGAGATCGATCAAAAATTCAATCCTGAATTGGTAACTGTTCAAGACCTGAATAAAGTCTTGAATGGTTATCAGGGCAAAGAGCGTGAAATGGCTCTGGCACTCTTACAAGAGTCTGTGGCGACGGCTTCAGATGTGCAATTGCGAACCAGATTGCAGTCGCTCAAAGGCGAACTGGAGAGCAAACTCGGCACTGCCACACCTGATGTATACACCTTGCAGGCCGGGTCTTCCGGTAATGCTATAGGTTATCTTTATCGCAAAAGTATTTCCAGCTCGATGAGTATTCGCAATCTCGATCAGTTGGAAAAGGGCAGCCTGCCTAATCGTCTTGTTCTATTTGATGATCTGAGCTCCACTCCTTTGACTACTGCCCAGAAAGATTTGTTGAAAAAAATTCCTGAGGTGTATGTCGTTGACGTGGGTGCCTTTGAAAAAGCGGTCAATGTTTTAGACCTCTCTGCCGGCGTTGATGGGGTCTCCACCAAATTAGCGGCCCTGATGACCGAGGCCAGGCAGGTGTCGGCCGCCAATCCGGTGTTGATGCCTTCTGGTGTGGCCCGGCAGGTGCTTAGCGAAAGTGTGGACGAAGCGGCTAAAGCAATTGGCGGCAATGTAAAAGTGATAAGGCCGCCTTCGAGCGGCAAAGCGATTTTGACCAGCAGCAGCGAAATCAAGCCTGGGATGGTGGAAGCGGGAGCAAACGCACCTCTGGCGGCGGCAGTGAGCTCGGAAGTAGAAGCATTGCACGCCGGGTTTAATACACCGCGAGCCAGCCGTGATGACATTGCTCAGTTTTTATCCGGCTATGTCGGCGAGGAGCGAGAGCTGGCAGGCAGAATGCTGGCTGAGGGAGCGACCCATAATTCTTTCCCTGAAATGGTACGCAAAGCCAGCGCTCTTAAAATTGAGCTGGAAGGCGGTCTTAAAGCCAACGGCATGACCATGAACGATCTGGTGCTGGTGACGGACCGAGATCCGGGCGGCAGCACTCATTTGATTTCATATCTGTTCGGCAAAGTGAACGGACTTTCGTCGGAGAATTTTATTTCAACCAGCCAGTTGAATAAGCTAATCACCACCGGCGGTGCAAAGAGCAAGGCTGTCGCTTACTTTGACGACACCATTTATTCGGGCTCGCAGACCACCGGCATGTTGGACAATAACATCTCCAGTCTCAGCCCTTTCAAACGCATTATCGTGGCCAGCCTGGGAGCTTATGAGAAAGGCATCAACAGCATCAAAGGCACGCACCTGGCTTCTCTTGGTAAAGTCGATGTGAAAACGGCCGCTATGCATGAACCATTCTATTCCAATAAAAATCCATTTTTTGCCAAAATGAGCCCCTCAGCGCAGTATTCGGTGAAAAGTATCGGCGGCTCCGAGGGCTTTGGTTCTGTCCAGGGCTCGATTATCTGGTCGTACATGTATCCGGATAACAATTTACACTTCTTCGGCTCGAAATTCTCGGGCGGCACTTTGAAATTGCCCGGGCCCTAGCTTTGCGAGTAGTCATAAGGGAATATTGCCATCAGGTTTTTTCGTTCAGTCTTAAGATTACCGTGTCTGGATCGGGGAATTCGTTTTCGAGAAATTCGATCTGGCGAAACTGGCTGCGCAAGCGGCTGATGTCTCGATCGGGAATGTTTGGGCAGTTTGATAAATCGACAAACTTGAGTGATTTGATTTTTTCGCACAAACTGCGCAGGCCGGCCGTGGTAATTTTTGTCTGACTAATTTCAATGCGCTCGAGGTTAGGCAAGGCAATAATGCTTTTAAGCCAGGAATCGTCGGCGGCTGTTAGCGAGAGTCTGAGGAAGTGGATATCGCAGTGGCTCAATTGTTTGATGTTTTCCGCGTTGAGGCCGCTGCAGCCGTAGAGAGAGAGTATTTTCAGACCCTTTATTTGCTGCAGATTGGCCAGGAATTCGTCGGTCAATTTTAAGCCGTCCACGTAAAGTTTGACCAGTTGATTGCACTGGGTCAGCTTTTTTAAACCGATAGCCGTAATTTTGGTGTTGCCGACCAAAAGATCGGTGAGATGTTTGTATTTCGGCAGGGCTGCCGCGCCTGTGTCGTCGAAATTGGTGTCGTTGACATTGACTTTCTCCAGGGGCAGGGTTGCTAAATAGACGAATCCGGAGTTCTGGAATTGACAATTTTCGACTATAAGTTTGTTGAACTGCGCTTGTGACAGGGCTTTTAAGTCAGCGGCGCTAAATACTACCGATTTAGCAGTGAAATAACCATTTTTAATTTTAGCGGCGACGGCGCTTTTTGTCAGAGGCACAGAATCTTCAAAGAAGCCGATATTTTCTGGCTCGGTCAGGCTGACTACAGGCGGAGCTTGTTGTGAGGGCACTGCCTTTGGTGGCGCCGATTTTTGTTTGTTATCTTGATCAAAAAAATAGGCGGTGGCAGCTATGCCGCTAATGCAGGCCAGCAGTGCGGCTATACTAATCAAATCAGACTTTTTCTTCGGCCGCTTTTGCCTGAGCCAGGCGCCGGTCTGCCCGGTAGGTGTCTCAGCAACGAAGTCGCTATCGATGGTGTTCGAGGAATTGTGGTTGTAATCGATGATATCGAGAACTTCTTCGAAAGACTGGATACGATCGTTCCTTTCTTTTTCAAGCATATCGGCAATCAGCACTTCAAGCCATTGGGGGAAAGACCGGGCTGGTGCATATTGTTGCAGCGATGGAATGGACTCTTGCTGATGCATGAAAATGGTACTGAGGGCGGTGTCGCCGACAAAGGGAGGGCGCCCTGTGAGAGTTTGATAGAAAGCGCAGGCGAATGAATAAATGTCGGATCGTTCATCTACATTTTCGCCGCGTGACTGTTCGGGACTCATGTAGAGAGGGCTGCCGAAAATGGTGCCCAATGTAGTGAGGCGCTGCCCTTCGAGGTCTGATGAGCCAAGCAATTTGGCCAGGCCGAAGTCAACAACTTTGACTACATACAAGCTTTTTGATTGCTGTTCGATGAAAATATTGGCCGGCTTGAGGTCGCGGTGAATGATCTGCTTATTGTGAGCGCTAACCAGTCCTAGAGCCACTTGGCGAAAGACCTGGACGGCGCGGTCGACATCTAGTGAGCGCACTTCGAGAAGCAAATTATCCAGTGATTGACCGTTCAATAATTCCATTGTGTAATAGGGTTGATTTTTGGCCACTCCGAAGTCGAAGACTCGCACTATATGCTGGTTTTCCAGGCGGGCCACGGCCCGTGCTTCTCTTTCGAAACGGTTCCAGGAGTCGTCTAATAGGTGTTCGCAAATAATGGTCTTAAGCGCCACCTCTTTGTCGAGCATGATGTGGTGCGCCTTATAGACCACACCCATACCGCCTTTGCCAATTAAAGCGTCGATGCGATATTTGGCGTCGATTATGGTGCCGGGCACATAGTTGCCTTCGCGCTGCCCTTGCGTTGCGGCTGATGCGTTGGTGACAGAGGAGAGAATGGTTTCGTACAGCACACCGTCATCTAGTTTGAAGGTGGATGAAAGCGATAGGTCTGTAAGTCTGTCATCGCTTACCATTCTCGCAGTTTGACCTTTTGGGAAATATCATTGATGGCGGGCACTTCCACCTCGTGGAAACGCACGTTGCGGAAGCGATGACTGAAAGCATCGGCCTCAGCTGAAGAAATGCGTGGGCAGGAAGCGAAATCTACGTCTTTCAGCCGAGGATGCGTCTGGCAGAAGCGATTGAGGGTGGCGGCGGTGATGTTGGTTTGCGATAATTCGAAGCCCTCTAAGCTGGGCATTGGGGTGAGACTTTCGAGCCAACTGTCGTCGGCCGATGTTTGCGACAGGCGCAAGTAAACGATATTGCCGCTGGCTAAAGAGTGCAAATTTTTAGCGTTGATGCCGGTGCTGTCGCGCAGAAAAAGTAGGAGCAAATTTTTATTGGCGGCCAGCAGTTTAAAAAAATCGTCAGTCAGAACCAGGCCTTCGGCCTTGAGTTTTTGCAGGCTTTTCAGGCCAGCCAGTGATTTTAACCCGGCGGCCGATATGTCGGTGTTGTTGATGCTGAGGCCGTGTAAGCTTTGAATTTGGGCTACCACAGCCGCTCCTTGATCGTTGAGGTTGGTGTCGATCAAGCTCAATTCTTGCAGGGGCATTTTTTTTATCAAACCGAGGTCTTTGTTGTTGAACCTGTTGCCGTCCAGTGTTAGCTTCGTAATATTGGATTGGCTCAGTAGCTTTAAGTCGGCGCTGGAAAGCGTTCCGGGATTGGCGACATAGAGGCCATTAACAGTCTTGCGCCTGATGGCTTCGGCGGTGAGTTTTTTGTTTTCAAAGATTTGCTGCTCTTCCAGGGCGGCGGCGCTGGCAGTTACTTTGTCTTGGCTCAAAGCGTTGACGCGCGTCAGTTCGTCGGAAGCAGCGGGCACCGAATCTGGTGAATCTGGTGCATATTTGTGTTCATCCTGGTTGATTAAGTAGCCGGTGGCAGCGATGCCTGTGGCCAGGGCGATTGTGAGAGTGATTTTTAATGCTCTTGATGCTTGGCCGAACAGTGCTATCGGGCCGGTGCTAGGATTTGAACCTGTAGTAGCAGTTAAAGGCGCATCGAATCTTATATTTGAAGCCAATTTATTGCCGGAGTTGTCTACCGAGCGGCTGGCGGCCTTCTGCAAATCAGGCGCGGCTGCGAGATTTCCGGGCCGTGCCCTGGCCTTGTCTCGTGGCTTATTCTCTTCAATGATCTTGAGCACATCGTCGAAAGACTGCACACGGTCATCTCGATTCTTTTCCAGCATGTCGGCGAGGAGGGTTTCCAGCCACTGCGGAAAATTTTTGTCGGGAGCGAAGCGCGAAAGCAGGGGAACGCTTTCGTTCTGGTGCATCATTATGGTATCGAATGCGGTGTTGCCGATAAGGGGTGGGCGGCCGCAGAGTGCCTGGTAGAACGTGCAGGCATACGAATAAATGTCAGAGCGCTCGTCAACGCTTTCGCCTAAGGATTGCTCGGGGCTCATGTAGAGTGGGCTGCCGAATATGGTGCCCATGGAAGTAAGGCGCTGGCCCTCGAGGTCGGCTGAACCAAACAATTTGGCAATTCCGAAATCGACAATTTTGACTACAGCTACGCTGCCGCTTTGCTGATCGATGAATATATTGGCCGGTTTGAGATCGCGATGAACAATCTTTTTGTTGTGAGCGCTAACGAGACCCTGCGCCGCTTGCGTGAAAATTTTCACAGCCTCGTTGACCGGTAGCGGCCCTTTCTCGAAGAGCAGGTCGTCGAGTGATCGGCCATGCAGCAGTTCCATGGTGTAATAAGGTTGATTGGAAGCGGCCACGCCAAAGTCAAAGACTCGCACGATGTGCTGGCTTTCAAGCTGTGCGACAGCTTTTGCTTCGCGTTCAAAACGCGCCCAGGCCTCGTGCGAAAGATGAGAGGAACTGATAGTTTTAAGGGCGACGCTTTTGTTTAACATCAGGTGGTGCGCTCTATAAACGCAGCCCATGCCGCCTAGGCCAATTAAGGCTTCGATGCGATATCTATTGTCTATTAGGGTGCCGGCGGATAGATCGGCAGCCGTGTGGATGACAGATTTTTTGCTCGAAGCTTTTGACTTCGCGGAGTCGGCTTTATCCAGTGTGAATCTGGATGACTGAGCCAAGGTGGCGCGCCAATTTTCCATAACTTAAACCAGAGACTTTCGTCTGTTTTGCGCTCATGTTTTGGTCATGAACTGGGGAAGAGCACCACAGCGTTGTTGGTTTTTTTAGCTTGGTCAAGTGCTTCCAGGCCTGTGGCAATGAGGATTCCGGGATGACTGCAAGTATCGGGCATGCTGGCGATGCCGAACCGAGCAACGACACTATTGACGTCGAGCCCCGGTCCAAGCGGTGAATCTATAAGCGCTTCACCAATGCGCATGGCGATTTGCATCGCATCATTTGATTCAGTATGCGGCAGCATTAAAACTAGTTTCGGATCTTTGTAATGGCAAAGAGTGTCGAGAGGACGACAGCAGCTTTGCACGCGAATTGCCACTTCATGTAAGACCCGCACTGGAGGTAAAGTCATTTCTCCACCCAATCTCAGTCCTACTTCAAACATTACGATGGCGTATGGAATTTGATTGCGCTGAAAACGATTGAATTCTTGCAAAATTAGCCAGTAAAAACTGGCTTCCGACATGATGCCTGTTTCTGGGCGGCGCATCTGCTTTTGCAGTAGATCAAGAGCCGTTTTATCAAGATCAACCGGCTGAGGTAAATTTACTTTTGGTGCAGCACGTTCTACTACTGGCTCAGGAGGCCGATCCGGCTGTTTGATCCAGATGGAATTGTCGCCTTTTTTGGCGGTATCGACATAAGAATTTAGAGCACGTTGTGGATCGCTTTCGGCTGAAATTAAGCTCTGAATCAAGCCGGTATCCATGCTGTCGTGGCTCCAGAGCACGGCCGAATCGGGTGTGTCTCCGGCATGAAGAGTCCAACTTGGACCTTCTTCAGAACCAAGAGCAATGCTAATTTTGAGCACAAAAGTAGTGGTGGAAGTAACCGCTTTCCACGGAAGTTCAACTACCGCCTTGGGGTGTTTATTCGCTTGCTGCATGGCGAAACTGAGATCTTGCTCTTCGGGTACCGAAGAGAGTTTGGCCAGTCTTACGTTAGCGTTTGCGGACGACTTGAACGAGTCATGAAGCGGCATTTCTTTGTCCTTAGTTGATATTGAATTTTAAGGTCTCATGAGAACTGCAGCAAAAAAGATTTGCTGTTCCGGGCTGTTGACTACTGGTAAGCGATATCGAGTGGATGTCCTCTCCCTTTTCCTACCCGTTCGGAGCATTCCTATCACGGATTCTAGTCGGGGATTTCTTCCGATATCGGAAGAAATCTAGTTATCAAGTGCCCAGAGCGGCGGGTCTTGGGGTTTGATAGCGGAGCTAGCGGAATTCCCCTTAAAGTAATCACAGATTACAGGCGCGCGCGGGGAGAGCCTCTGGCCTGAATCAAAACAAATCTTTCCGCGTGTTTGTTTCTTTTAACCGGCCCGATTTCTTAATGCTCTTGAGATGTCTTTATCTGACCGTCTAATCTTCGACTGTTCTTATTTTCTCTCATTCCAGCACCAAGCAAACAGTCACTCACCCATTCCGGTCCCCACTCTGTGCCATCACTTGCAAATCCTGAAAACGGATTTTAGTGCTTGACCGTGGATTTACCTCGATTGCGTTGAATCTTGCACTCTTTGCACCTTTTTGCATCGCTCGTCTGCAATGCGATTCGGCTAAGTCCTGGCTTACCACTTTTTCTGACAAAAAAATCAATAAAAGGCTATTACCATGGTCCTATCTCAACCAATGTGGCTTCTCGCCATTTTACTTTTACCTGTCCTCTGGATTGCACTGAGGCGTGTGGGCAAATTCGGTATTACCCGGGTTGATGCTGCACCAGTGAGCTACGGCAGTCGTTTTTTGCTCGTGCTACCACGCGTGCTTCTGGCTTTGTCTTTTGTGGCACTCTGTCTGGCTCTGGCGCGTCCGCAGCGAGTTTACTTCGAGGCTGATCAGTCGACGCAATCGCGGGACATCATCATTGCCGTTGATCGTTCGGGTTCGATGGGTGCACCGATGCCTGGCGAAATGCCCACGAGCATCGTCGGCGAAACCGATCTCGATCGTGAGTATCCCGGCAAGACTGCCGATAAAGACCCCACCAAACAAGCTGACGCCGCTGTCAGGCTGACCCGCTTGCGTATGGCTCAGGCTGCCACTCTCGACTTCATTCGCAACCGTTTCAAAGTCAACGAGGGTGACCGCATCGGCATGCTTTTGTTTGACTACAGCCCTTATTTTTCATGGCCGCTCACAAGCGATCTGAAAATGATCTATCGCAAGATTCGTTTTGCTGAAGATCTGGGTGGCGGTACCAACTTCGGCAGTGTTGATCCCGGTCCTATTGACGCTGCGGTAGATCACTTCAACGAATTCGGTCAGGCCAAAAGCAAAGTGATTATTCTCGTCACCGACGGGGAGGACAATATTTCCGCATCCGCTATGGAAAGACTCGAGGGCAAGATCAACAGCAACAACATCCGTCTTTACGTGATTGGTGTGGGTCCGTCGCTGGCGCAGTACGACGTTGATATCATCCGCCTGGCCGATAAGGTTAACGGAAAAGCATTTCGCGTTGAACAGGCCGGTGATTTGCAACTCGTTTTCAGCGCCATCGACCAGATGGAGCGCAGCAGTGTGGCCGTGCATTCCAGTGAGAAACGCGATGAGCGTTTTGCTGCTTTTGCTATGGCGGCGATTTTGCTGCTCCTCATGGCCGGCTTTGCCGAGGCCATCATCCTCAACCAATAACCAGTGACCTGGAGTTTCATATGCAAACTATTTTAAATTATTTCACCAGGCACCGGATCAAACTCTCCGTACTGGCTGCCATCGTCTGCGTCATAGTGCTTGCACTGGGCGCCAGGCGTGCTGGGCAGTTCACGGTGCCTATGTATCAAGGAGAGTATGCCTACGCCGCCGAGTCTGAGGTAGCTCCGCCGGTGCGCGCGTTTTACGACGCCGGTCTGCAAGCGTACCTCGCTGAAGACTACACTCCGGCCAAGGAACATCTCTCGAAAGCGTATTCGGCTTTGAGTTCTAAGTCGGGCCAGATTGACCCGAGTGAAGACTTGATTGCCTCCGACATCCAATTTCTCCTCGCTCTGACTCATGAACGCACCAAGCAAAAGTTCATGGCTATCGAGGCCTATAAACAAGCTCTGCGTCACAATCCCGACCACATGGCGGCCAAATACAATCTGGAGCGTTTGCTCTTAGAACGTGGTGGCTCAAGTGGTGCAGGAGCGGGTCCGGGCGATACTTCTGCCCCTGGCGGTAAAGCCGGCAAAGACGGCAAGAAGGGAATCTAAAGGAACCAATATGCAAATTATGCATTTCAGCAACCCCGAGTTGCTCTGGTTTCTGGCCGCGATTCCGATTCTTGTCGGAGTCATCTACTGGCTGGCCCGGAGCCGTTCAGCAACTATCAGCGATCAGTTTGGCGAAGAGCAATTGATCGGTCGCTTCAATCAAAAAATCTCTCTTCCGCGTCTGGTGGTTAAATCCATCAGCATGGCTCTCTGTCTGGCCTTTCTTGTGCTTGCACTGAGCAGACCGACGGCCGATTCGGGAAAAACCCATTTTCCCATGGGTACCATCGATGTGATCGCCGTGGTCGACGTCAGCCGCAGCATGGCTGTGCCTGACTATAAAGGCAAACTGCCTGAGCCCTACGCAGACGGACGCCGCCTTGATATGGCCAAGTATCTGCTGCTCAAAGAAGTAATGGGCTCGCTCGACTACAACCGCCTGGGGGTGGTGACATTCTCTGGTGGAGCGTTTCCCCAGGCCTTCCTCACCGATGACCTGCCGGCGCTCGATTGGGTCCTCAAGCGGGCTATGGGCGTAGGAAGCGCACCGGGTGAAGGCAGCGAACTTGGTAAGGCTTTCCAACTCGCCTTTCAACTGTTTGACCTCGACTCTAAGCCCAACCACCGTCGTGTGGTGGTGCTCTTCTCTGACGGTGGAAACGATTCTGAACTGTCGGAAATGAACGCAGTGGTCAAAGAACTGAAAGGGCGCGATATCGACCTCGTGGTTGTCGGTCTGGGTAAAACCACTCCTTCAGCCATTCCCGTCAAGCTTTTGTCTCGCACCGATCAGTACACAAGCGCCGACAACGGCGAGTGGTATCAAGTCAACGGTGAAATCGTCACTTCCAAGCTGGAAGAAAACGTTTTGCTGCTGCTCAAGAACGCTACTGGCGGCCGCTACGTTCGCCTGATCGAGCCCAGCGATTTCTCCATGACGAGAATGATTTCTCGCATGGAAGTGAAAGAAGTGAAGGGGCAGTACGAATTCTTCCCCTGGCTTTTGATGGCCTCATTGCTCGCCTTTCTGGTGGTAGTGGTGGTGCCGAACGATCCGGATCAGGACAGTCGCTTCTTCAAGCGCGGCGGTAAGAGACGGCGCAACCTGAGCATTAGAGGAGGGCCCTGGTTATGACTAAAAATAAAAATCTGGGCTTCTTTTCCTCCCTGGCACTGATTGCTCTTGTGATTGTCGCTTCGGTGACCTTCTCGTCATGGTTGTTCTGGAGCGATCGCGCTAACTGGCCGGTCTTTCCTTCAGATGTGCAGAGCGAGGCCGGCCTCAAAGCCGCAGCTTCACCGGCACCGGAGGTAGCCGCCTCTCTCGAGCGCGATTACGGCTGGCGTATAGGCGATGTCGTCGATGCCACCATTTACTTGAAGCAGAAGCCCGGCACTGTGATTGATATGCACAGTATCGCTCTGGCCGGCGACTTCGAGCTGGTGGGTGCGCCTGAACTGTTCCAGCTGGCTAAGTCAGACGGCACAATAATTTATCGCGCCAAGGTGAAACTGCAAAGTTTCTCGGCGGTGCCGCAACTGGCTCTCAAGGCCAATATCAGTTATCGAGTGCTGTCGACTAACGAAGATATCACCATCGACCTGCCGGCCATCGACCCGTTTACTTCGAAGACGTGGGATGGGCGCGACAAGATTCAGGAAGGCAAGCTAGTGATTCAACACGGCATGCACGGCTGGATTACCCTCGCCTACTTCGTCATTGGCCTGGGCGGACTGATCTTCTTCTGGAAATTGATCCGCTACTTCCGCAGCATTGCGCTCTCGGCTGTGAAAAAGCTTTTCACTTCACGTTTCATCAAGGCGCGCAGGCAGTTTGATGCTGTCTGGGCATTGATGGAAGCCGGTGACCGCAGCCATAATCGTTACGTTGAGTTGGCGCGCATCATCCGCAAGCTCTATGTGATAGAAACCAAAACTTCACTGGAAGCGAAATTCTGGTATCTCTACGGCAGCAATGGTCCGGCTGAAATCGCCGACATGCTGATTGAATGCGACAAGGTGATTTACCTCAATCGCGTTCTCACCGAAGAAGAGCACCAGCACATCAAGCAAATCTTCGATCACCTTGTGCCGGTTTACAGCAAAACTGTAGACCTGGAGTCCGAGGAAGATTGATTAGTTTACGGCTTGTTGCGCCTCTGTCCGAGCAGTTCTTACTCTGAAATTTATCTAAAAGGAAACCAATTATGATCTTCAATCTTCTCGTTCATCTGGCGCTACTTGTGGTGGCGCTCATGTGGCTTGTTCCCGCTGTCACCGCTGGTGGTGTCGCTGTTCGTCAGGGCAGCGCTTTCCGTGGCGTGCTCGCTGTGCTTGCCATAGCGCTGATTAACCACATCGGTTGGCATCTTCTGGCTCTCTTAGGTATCGCCACCGTCATTCCCAACGCTACCATGATTGTCGCCTGCGTCGTGGCCTGGTTCGTGCAGTCGTGCGCCATTGCTCTCACCGGCAAAATCATGCCCGGTGTTCTGCAGGTGCGCACTTTCAGCGCCGCCATGGGTGCGTCTCTGGCACTGACTGCCGTGGGCTGGCTGGTGACGCTGCTGTTCTAAGCGGCCATTACCACTAAAGCAAAAACTTACAAAGAAAGGAGAGCCTATGTTTTTGAGCGTAAAAACTCGGTTCGGTGCTGTCTTCTAGCACCCCACCAGCACCAGGTATGTTTCTCAATTGAACATACAACCGCATTTCATAATGCATCTTGAGCCGTCGCTCAAGCGTACCTGGATCACTGGTGTGGTGCTTTATTAAAAGGACCACCGCACTATGTCACGATCTTATCGTCACACCCCTGTCATCGGCAACGCTTGCGCTGCCAGTGACAAGCCCGGCAAGAAAATTGCCAACAGCACCCTGCGCACCCACGTGCGTCAGGCTCTGCGCACTTGCCACGACTTCGACAGTCTGGTTTTGCCGCTTCTGCGCGAAGTCAGCAATGTCTGGAGTTTCCCCAAGGACGGCAAGCACCGCATGAACCCGGAAAGTTCTTATTTCCGTAAGTGCATGCGTAAATAATCTTCGAGGCCGGCACGATGGCGATTGATTTCGTTGTCGCTGCCGGCCTTGTTGTCCACACATACTTCCAGCAACAAGCAACAGAAGGAAGACAGTAATGTCTACGAAAGAAAATCCCATCGGCGGTCGCGGCAAAGCCGAAGAAGATCGTTGGGCTCGCGAGCAGGACCGGCAGGCCATCGACAAGATGAAGAAAGCCGGCGGCACTGGCACTGGTAAAGATGCCGGCAAAGGCGCCTGCAAGGATCATGCCAGCACCGACAAGAAGGACTGCTGCAAGAAGAAGTAACTAGTTAGAGGTTGCCGGCTGTTTTTTCCTCGGGAAAATTCAGTCGGCAATTTCTTTTTTTTGCTCAATTGTGACATGGCGTAGTAAACATCTGGTCCGCTTCTTTTGTCCGCATTTGTTGTTCGATTTTTGGCTGGTGTAATTTTGAATTTGCCGTTGATTTTACAAATCCCTTATATCTAGTACGTACGCGCTATTTCGGTTTTATGCCGATTTTACCAAAACTATTGTTTATTACTTCTGCAGGTGATGAAGATGAAGTTTTGCCAGAAGATGCGGTTGTCGAAAAGGCAACCGCAATCCTCCGAGCTCGGGGATGGCAGATTCAGGTGCATTATTTCAACAGCGCCGGCTGCCGCGCTGGTTCCGTCACGATGATGCCGCCTGATTCGGTTGGCTTCTAATTAAGTCGCTTACCGGTTTCTTAAATACTCTTTTTCCTGGATTTTTTTCTTTCAATTTTGACATTACGTAGTAGGCCCTTTTTTTGAACTTTTTGCCCGGGTCTGACGTTTGTAAGAGAGGAGGGCAACGAAATGCAAAACGATTTATTCGGTTTTAGTCATAGCGACTGCAATAGTGAGGGGGTCAAACGGTGTACCGACGAGCATTTAGAAAAGCCGACTCAGATTGAGCGCATGCTTGGCGTAATTGACGAAGTGAATGCTGCGTTTGCTGATGACGACGCGGTGCTCGCATTTATATTAGAAACACTGATGGAAGGTGAGGGTCATCATGGTTGTTACTGTCCATCGCCTTGTTACGAATTTATTAGTGCTAGAGAGATTCAATGCCGCAGCTGCAAACTCGAATTCTGGTTGACGGCAGCTACTCTTTTCGCATACAAAAAACGTCCGAAGGCCTGGCTCACAGCCATCATGCTCAAGGAAAATCACATAGTTATTGGCTCACCAACTTTAGCTAAACATCTTGCCATTTCGCAATCAACGGCATGGGAGATGACGAACACTTTGCGCCTGGTTGTGGATGACGAGCACAATGAAAATGAGCTCTTAATTTCATCAAGGCGATTGATGCAGATTTATAACCGCCGCAGTTGCGAAACCGCAGCCGGACAACATCCTCGTAGCGAACAATTGGAAATTGATCTGGCTGAACCCGCTGTGGCGGCGGCGGAGGCAATATCGTCACTGTGTGCAGAGAATGGTGAGGATACGAATTCATTGCCAGACCAGCTTTTGAATTTGATCAATGGTGAGAAGCTGTTTTTGGACCATATCTGTGAGCGATTGGCGTTTCCTGTTGGCGAAATATTGGCTCAACTAACTGAGCTAGAAATAGACGGGTTGATTCTCTCGCACCCGGGCAATTGTTTTACGAAAATTGTTGTGGGGGGCGATTGCGATCAAGATGAGTCGCTTGGCGATTTTAAGCCAGAAGATGTCAATGCGATTGTTCACTTGGCTGCAGTATTGATTAAGAAATTTGCTCACGGAACCAGTCGCAAATTTGCGCAGTTGGCTTTGCACGAATTGTGGTTGCTGCAGGATCATAAACGATGGCAAAAGTTTTCTCTCTTCAGGCTATGTCTGAAGCATCGCCCCATTCATTCTGCCGAGATCCGTAATTATGTTTCGCCAAAACTGGTCAGGTTAAATGGTTCTTTTTGTGCAAAAGCACTTGCCAGATAATTGTTATGGTTGTGCGGAAAATTCAGAATGCCGGGAGCGCGCTCATTTGCGGGTAAGTTGATGGAAGGCAAGGTTGAGATTTTCTTCCGATATCGGAAAAAATTCGGTTTATTGAAACCGTCCGCACTATCCAATTCATCTTTTGAGACACTGAAAAGAATTGGTATTCGCCAGTGCTATTCTGTGCCGTTGTAGACGTCGAGAGGAGCTTATTCATTCATGGAATACCGTCAGCTTGGTAGTAGCAATGTAAAAGCGTCTGTAGTTACGTTCGGGGCCTGGGCGATCGGCGGCGCTATGTGGGGCGGAACAGACGAGAAGAAGTCTATTGAGGCTATTCGTGAATCGATTGAGCTGGGAGTAACTTCTATCGATACAGCACCCATCTATGGTTTCGGCAAAAGTGAAGAACTGGTAGCCAGAGCTATTGCTGGAAAGCGAGACCAGGTACAGTTGATGACCAAATTTGGTCTGGTCTGGGAATTTGAAGAAGGCGAATATTTCTTTGACCTCGTAGATGAGGGAAAGTCTCACAAAATTTATCGCAACGCTCGCAAGAAAAATGTTATTCGTGAATGTGAGAATAGCCTGCGACGACTTAAGACCGATTATATCGACTTATATCAATGTCATTGGCGCGATAATTCATTGCCACTGGAAGAGACTATGGATGCCCTCGGGCAGTTGATTAAGGAGGGTAAAATTCTTGCCGCCGGCGTGAGTAACTTTACCGCTAAAGAAATTCAAGAGGCCAGTCAAATTACACCAGTGGCTTCGGTACAGCCGCCCTACAGCATGGTCAATCGAGGTATTGAAAAGGAGCTTTTACCTTATTGTCGCGAGCACAACGTCGGGGTGATCGTTTACAGCCCACTTCAACGGGGTGTGCTGACGGGTAAATTTAAGCCGGATCACAAGTTCCCGGAAGAAGATCACCGCGCCAATCAGCCGCAATTTACTGCTGAAAACATTGAGCGCATCAATAAATTTCTCGCTGGCATCAGCCCTATTGCTGAAGCCTATAATGCCACTCTAGGGCAGCTTGTAATTTGCTGGACACTGGCACAACCCGGCATTTCTGCCGCCATCGTAGGGGCGCGTGACAGTGAACAGGCTAAGCAGAACGCTAAGGCCGCGCAATTGAAGGTGTCTCCATCTGACATTGATTTGATTACAGAAAAACTCCAGATGTTAGAGCTGGCTGCAGTCTAACTGAAAATCTGAATGCAAACTATGTCGGGGGCAGCGGCCGCTTACACAGGTGGAGTGCTGGGATGGCTCCACTCTAGTTTTACCGTAGCCAGGCCTTCGAACTGATCTTGTAAAAGAGATTGGTCGTCGTTTATATCAAGACAAAAGTTGGAGTCGAGATATTGCAGGGTTTCGTCGCCGCTTTCAATATGTCCGAGGAGGTGAAACAACCCTCCCCGGGGCTCATTCTCTCCCGCAGCATCACCATAAGTAATTAACTCCGCTTCCTTGCGATAGTCAATGCCAAGCTTTTCGAGCAGGTTAAGGAAACTCTTTGGATAGAAATTTTCGCGGTTCTCTGCAAACCATTTGCACCCGTCACATTTGCAATCCTCGCAACTGCCCGTTGGAATGCGCGCATAAATCTCTTGGTTCTTTGTTTGGTCATACCAAATCCTCCAAGTACCTAAGGTAAGTAAACGCTCTGTCACAGACTGGTCCTCCATTCAACAGGCTAACACACACTAGTGATTGAGAATGCGGTCTCACTTTTCCAGAAGAGTAATGACCTGCTCAAACTCTTTATACAGCTCGGTAGAGTAAAAAAGCCGAGCAATTGCTCAATGTTTTTTGCCAGAAGGAAGTCTGATTTTCTTCCGATATCGGAAGAAAATCTAGCCACCGACAGCCGTGGTCAAACCCGCTAAACAAGCGCTAAAAACCCACAGTTGTCATTTCTGAAAAGCACATCAATAGACCGGTCTACTAATTTGAATTGAAAAAACAAGACCAGAAAGCGGCGAACCGCTAACTGATCTTGTTTAGTGGCCCGCAGACTTGCCGAATTGGCGACTCACCCTGGTTTCGAGTGAGCCGCCCATCATTCAGCGCATCAGAAGATTAACGCTTGCGCGTGGTCTTCTTTGCAGTCGTGCCCTTTTTCGCAGCCTTGACCGGAGTCTTGGCGGCGGGCTTGCGCACGCGAGGCTTCGCCTTGGCCTTGGGAGCCGCAGCGACGATTTCGGCGACCACCGGGGGGTTGGCTTCGGCACCAGCGGCAGTG
>JADYXQ010000288.1 GCA_021772135.1 Candidatus Obscuribacter sp. | reverse complement strand
GCATGTCTGGCAGTTCTTTCCAGTCTGTGCTCGAATCTGCCGGTAGATTGGCACGGTTAGCGCCGGCCTCTTTTTCAGTGAGCTGCTCACCGGCAGCTACCACCAGTTCACTCAAGGCCGTGTAATCGTCGATCACACTGAGCTCAGAGCTGGCCGTGGAGACAGTTTTGAGCTTCACCGGCTCAGGGTCGCTGGTTTTCAGTTCCACCGACTCTAAGGGTTTAGGCTCGGCCCATTTTGTCTGGCCGCCATCGTCCGGTCCCGAATTTGTCATTGAGTCTCACCGGGCTGAGCCGCCGTAAGCGATAAGACCGGCTGGTCTTGACCAAGTTCCAGGCCAGGTTCTTTTCCTGAACGCGGCTCTGTATTCTGCTCCGACTTCTGCTCCCGCCCCGAATTCTGCTCCTGCCCCGACTTCTGTTCGTGCATCATACGCGACACTTCGGCCAACAGCTGGGCTGCATCTTGCATGCGATCTTTTTTCTCAAAGGCAGTGAGCGATTTAATCAGGTTTTCCATTTCAATCGAGACGTCCGGCATGATTGTTCTTATCTCAGTTTGAGAAAGTGGAACAGGGTCTCGACCGGTCAACAAGAAATGCAGCGTGCCGCCCAGGGCGTAAAGATCGCTTTGCGGCACGGTTTTGCCCCGCAGTTGCTCTGGGGAGATATAGGCCTGCTTGCCCACCAGGGTACCGGTGGCGGTGCCCACAAATTCGTTGGAGGCGCCGAAGTCAATGAGCACGACGGTGCCGTCGTTTTTTAAAACGAGATTGTCCGGTGTAAGATCGCGGTGCACCACAGGTGGTTCTTGCCCGTGCAAAAAGACAAGGATGTCGGCGATTTTAAGTGTCCAGCTGAGCACTGTCTTCTCGCTACAGGGGCCGTTTTGCTTCACCATCTGACGCAAGTCTTGACCGTGGATGTATTCCATCAACAAATAGTGGCGATCGTCTTCGACAAAATGGTCAAGTACTTTAGCAATGTGCGGATGTGAAAGCGAGAAGAGCATTTTTGCTTCACGCACCAGATGTTGTTCGGCCATTGCTTTAGCTTGCGGGTCGACGCTGTGCGGCACCACCGCCTCTTTCAAAACAAATAAATCCCCTTGATTTTTCTGCACCAGATAGATTGCCGATAGGCCGCCGAAGGCCAGCTGTCTGACGATTTTGATTTTTCCGTTTTGCACAAGTTTGTCTGGTTCGAGGGGTACAAATGTTGTGACCGTAAAACGCCTGCCTAACTCTTCTTGCCACATCTTACCGGTCAGTTGTCCGGCTACATTTTGATTTTCGCTTTGCAATGAGCGTATAAAAGCAATCAGCTCGGCAGAGCGCTCGCAGCTGGTGCCCCAGAGTTCAATTGCCAGTAAAAATTCTTCCAGCATTCCTTTGGGCAGATCGCAAATATTCAGAGGCAAAAGGATATTTGGTTGAAAGCCCAGTACCAACTGGGCGTCGTTGTCTTCACCAGAGTGAAGAATGGTGGCCGTTCGCAATTCTTCCCAGTGCCAGTTTCGTTTGAAAGAAAGTTTCGGCAGTAAGAAGGGTGGAAAACTCATGCCATTTTTTGAGATGTGAATTTTATCGTCTTCGCTTAAGGCCGACATGATCAAGCCAACAAAGATGATGGTGAGCAGCACCGAGGAAATGATGACGTTATTGAGCAGGTTGGACGAATAAGGATACTTTATCAACCAGACCACAAAAGAGGTTAAGGCCATGGGCGCAAACAGTGACCAGATAGGCAATATCATACACACGCCTACCAGCTGCACCTTCGTTTGCAGCGGTTTGTAGGGAACAACCAGCTGAAATTCGGCCATGCTTTGCCCCGCGATTGAAACAAACAACCAAGCATTGGGATATACCCGTGTGCCAGGGAAAGCTAAACCGCTGCTCTCTTTGTTTCTTTACAAATCAAGTTGTATGCGTAATCGCCATTGCGGTTTGTCGTTTATTGGCGCCACCGCTTGTGGTGACACAGTGAATCGCATGCTAAAGCTTAAGCCGCATAAAGACTCGTTTTTCTACTGGTAGTCCAATCTTTTGTTCCAGCATGTAGATTTCATGCAGTTGACTTTCCCAATTTTTTTTCGGCAGCGCAACGAAACCTAACTTTTCGTAAAACGGTGCATTCCAGGGAATGTGTGTAAAAGTTGAGAGGGTCAGGTGGGCAAATCTTTTTTCTCTGGCCCACTGCGCTACTGTCAAAACCAGTGCTTTGCCAAGGCCCTGCTGGCCGAAAGCCGGCAGCACATCTAATTCTTCCAGATAAGCAATCGGCCCCAAAATTGTAGCGATGGCAAAACCGGTGGCTTTACCCTGCTCCTGATCGGCAAATGAAACCCACACCTGTTCGTCTTTAATTAAAGTTTTGAGCAGGGTTTGATCAAAGTGATGATCCATCAGATGGTCAACCAGGCCGTGTCCCTTAAACCTTGATGCCGCTGCCAACTCGATTTCTTTAATGGCTTTGAGGTCGCTCAAGCGCGCCGGTTTAATCGTATGTGCATTCATTTTTGATCGCTCAGATTTTGCTCAAGTATAGAATATCGCGAACTGAACAATCGGCCGTAACCGATTGTCACATCTTGCAGATTAAGTGGCTAAGGCGAGTTGTAAACGGATTTAAATGGTAGTCCATTTTCTATGAGGAATATCTATGCCAGGCGTTTATAAAATGACCGAGATCGTCGGAACATCCACCGAAAGTTTCGCTGATGCTGTCAAAGAAGGCATCAAGCGCGCTTCTAAAAGTCTTCGCCACTTGAGCTGGTTTGAAGTTGTCGACCAGCGCGGGTCGATCAAAGAAGGAGCTGTGGAAGAATTTCAAGTCACCATCAAAGTTGGATTTAAATTAGAAGACTGATCGCCTGACAAGGCTGTCGCTGTTCGCAGAGTAGCTACAATGACAGTGTGAAAATTCAAACTTCAATCACTACCCGCCGTCCGGCCGCCATGAGCTCAGCAATAGTTGTTGCTGCAATGGCGGCCCTGGCTTTCTGTGCCCTTTCTGCTGCGGCCTTAGATACCTCGCAAGAGCCGTCACCGGTCAGCTCTTCGAACGACGCCCCATTTTATGCCTTCAAAATCAAGTCTCTAGAGGGTGCCGACGTCGACTTTGGTCAGTATCGCGGCAAAGTGTCCCTAGTGGTCAACACCGCCAGCAAGTGCGGATTCACGCCGCAATATGGCGGCCTCGAAGCCCTTTATCAAAAATATTCCGCTCAAGGATTGGTTGTTTTGGGTTTTCCCTGCAACCAGTTCGGCTCACAAGAGCCAGGCAGCGCTGCGGAGATTGCCACATTCTGCCAGAAGAATTTTGGCGTTAGTTTTCCCCTGTTTGAAAAAATAGACGTCAACGGCAAAAGGGCAAGCCCGCTTTATGTCTTTCTGAAGCAAGCCGCTCCTAATGATCACAGCAATATCAAATGGAATTTCACCAAATTTCTCGTCGGCAGAGATGGCCAGGTGCTCAAGCGTTATGGGGCCATGGAGGCTCCTCAAGGCCTTGAACGTGATATTGAAAAAGCCCTTGCTGTGCCGGTGCCTGCGCTGACGCAGCCGCCGAGCTAGTAATTTGTTAGTCCTCCATACCCGGGCGGCGACGCTGCTGCTTCTTTTTTGAATTTTGCACTTTGGTATCGACTCTTTTGATAGTCGAACTGACAGTCGGTCTGGTGGCTTTCCGCAAAACCGGACGGGTGGCCACTGACCTGAGCATTTCGGTCACTTTGGCCAGGCAATCGTTTATATTGCTCGGCTGATCGCGGTAGCGTTGGCTGCTCAAAACCAGTTCGCCGTCCACGGTTAAGCGACCGGCAAATTTGGTCATGAAGCGGGTTTTGACAGCGTCAGGCAAGCTCGGGCTAACATTGACCGGCCAGCGCATAATCGCTTTGCTGTTCACTTTATTGACATTCTGGCCGCCGGGCCCGCCACTGCGCGCAAAAGTAAATGAGAACTCGCTTAGAGGAATTTGGATGTGATCGGCGATATAGAGCATAGAAGGCGATTTTAGCCGATCAGTAATGCAATGGCAAAAAGCAGGAGCCGAGCCCCTGCTTTTACACAACTACAGATAGAGGCGATTTAAGCGGCTGAAAGGGCGCCGTGGTCGTCACAGTGAGTGCCGCATGGGCTATGCAGGTGCCCATTGACCATATAATCTACATGGTCGCCGTGAGGAACGGCGTCGTGTCCACAGTCAGCGCCGTGTTTGTGGCTGGCTTCGTGGCCTTCGCAGCGGTGCTCAGGTGTGCATTTAGCAGGGTTGCTGCCCGATACTGGTAATTTGCATTCGTCAACGTGGTCACTGTGCACTTGATGAAGATGGCCATCATGTACATAGTCAACGTGGTTGTCGTGTTTAATTGCTACGTGACCACAATTGTTTCCGTGTTTGTGATCATGATCGTTATGGGTTTCGCAAGACATAATTCTAAGCTCCTGAAAATTGAATTATTCGATGTTGCCGGTCTGTGGCATCGATATTCTTTGTACTCTTCACGTTTTATCGCTTGTCGTCTTTGCTGTCAACGAGAAGTATTATTGATTTCACTATAGATGGTGCCTCCATGACGGCGAGATGGGCTGCTGTGACCGCTTTCGGCGGTGCTATCAATGCAGCTAAGAAAGTTGAAGGGTATGAAAATCGTTTCCATTTGCTCGGCAAATGTGGCAGCTTTTGATAATGAAAATGGTTTGCATTATCATCCCTTGCGGCCCACGGCGGGCAGAATAGCTGCGATTTAACTGGCCCAAAAGCAAACCGACGATGACACTTTTCTAGTATCACCGTCGGTGCTTGTTGTACGTTCCAACTTTCGCGATTTCGGTTGGAAGCGTTTAGAACCCTAAGGTATTGCGGAGAATTTGACCACTACCACTACCACTACCACTACCACTACCACTGTTATTGATGTAATAGGGATCAACATTGGTATTGACGTAAGGGTCTACGGCATAGGGGCTAATATAAGGATTGACGCTGGCGTTGTTGACGAAGCCGGGGTTGTAGTACGGCGAATATGGATTGCCGTAATCTATAGCCGATGGGCTGTAGCCGCGATTGCGACGGTGCCAGCGATTGACGTAAGATGAGCCGTTCACCGGAATTTGCTGATTGTAAATTGCTTGTTGATTGAGCAAATTAGCTTGTGCTTGTTGGCCGGCAACTTGATTCATATACATCTGAGTGGCCAGGATATTCAACTGCTTTTCTTGCTCAGTAGCTTGAGCCGGCAAGGTAGTGAATGTCATACCAAGAGCTGCTGCGGCTGCAAAAAAAACGCTGATATAATTGACCTTCATAATAGT
The DNA here is from genome assembly GCA_021772135.1 of Candidatus Obscuribacter sp. Taxonomy (GTDB): domain Bacteria; phylum Cyanobacteriota; class Vampirovibrionia; order Obscuribacterales; family Obscuribacteraceae. The sequence goes on along the minus strand of JADYXQ010000288.1, from coordinate 7,829 downwards.
TTCCTCTCTCTGGGACAAAAAGTCAGACGCCTGTGGTGGATCATTGTTCCAAACAATATTGATATCGCTGTTGGTGCTGTAGCTCTACTGGTGCATAGTCATTTTTAAAGGCTCAAAATTAAACCGGAGAGCTGCTGGGACAGTTCTCCGGCTTAACGGGATTGAAATCGATATGTCTTCGTTCGCTATTAAGCTCCAGTCCCGACTGTGTTTATGCTGACCTAGCGAAGTCCGCGATCGTGTCGCCAGCCTTATGGACAGTGTGGCAGCCTATCTGGTTCCATATTTTTTGCTGAAAAGCCACACTGGACAGCGCTAATCGACTACGGTACGGCCCATTGCGCAAATTATTAACACCGGAAATCTGCACGATCACTTAGAATTGCAGCGTTAGACCGAGATCGGGGCCAAATTCTTGCCAAGCAAATCAATATTCATTGCCCTTGCACTATTTTGTTTCAGCGCTCTTCCAGCTCAAGCCGAGCGCTATACGGTCCGGGTCCTGGCTGTCAGTGATGGCGACAGCATGCTCGTCGACCATAACGGCAAAAAAGAAAAGTTGATTATGTACGGTATTGACTGTCCCGAGAGCGGCCAAGATTTTGGCCCGCAAGCCAAAAAGTTTACCGATACCTGTTGCTTTAAAAAAGATGTAGTGGTCGACGTGCGCAACACCGACAAATACGGTCGGGTGGTGGCGGAAGTCTATCTCACTGACGGCGCCGATCTTAATCAAGAGCTGGTGCGACGTGGGCTGGCCTGGTGGAGTGATAAATTTGCTCCTGGCGATCTTAAATTGAAAGAGCTGCAAGCTGATGCTAAGGCAAAAAATAAAGGGCTCTGGACGGCACCAAATCCGATACCGCCGTGGATTTTTCGTAATGGCGATAAAGCGGTCCAGGCTACTATCGTAACTGGAAAATAATCGTTGTCTTTAAAAGAAGTCTGGAAATATCTTTGTGCTGCTGTCAGAATGGTGGCGGTAACCCTTTGTTCGCTTATTATTAGTTGTTAAGAGGTACAGATCGCGTGCACAACCTTATCCGCGTCACCGGCTTAAAAAAAGACAGACAAAGTCGCCCACTTGTCAGCCTGGTATCTTTCTTAATGGCAGTCTCGTTTGGATTCTGTTCTGCGCCCGTACAGGCTGTCAGCTTCGGTGTAACACCGTTACCTAAGGGCGGCGAAAATGCCACACCTCGTGACCAGACCAACGCCATGAAAATGTGCGTTGACGCCGGCGTTACCGGAATTTTCTACGGCGGCACCTGGGCCGATCTCGAGCCCAGCAAAGGCAATTACAGCCTGGCGCAAATGGGCAAGACCCTCAAATACGCTCCCAAGTTGCAGCGTTTTATCGGCGTGCAGGTTTTTGACATCACCACCAAAAACATGCCCAGTGATTTGACCAGGGCCAAGCTTGAAAGTCCTAAAGTAGTTGCTCGTTTCGGCCAGTTAATGGCGAAAATGAACAAGGCCACCGGTGGTAATATCGCTTACATGTCCATCGGCAATGAAGCTGACGTTTATCTGTCGAAGCACCCTAAAGAAGTCGACGGCTTCATCAAGTTTTTCAAGGCCGCTAAGGCTGAAGTGGTGAAGACTTTCCCCGACTGCAAAGTAGGTATCACTCTGCGAGCCGAAAATTTGCTTGATGGCAAGGCACCGTCAGCAGTGGCGCAGAAGCTTTTAGATGAAAGCGATGTGGTGATGTTCAATTATTATCCTGTCTCAAACTACAGACCGAAGCCACCGCAACAAATCGAAAAAGACATGGAAGTATTGGCTAAAGTAGCCAATGGCAAGCAGATTGTTTTCCAGGAAATTGGCTATCCCAGTTCACCTAAACTTGGGTCTTCCGACAAAAATCAGGCAGATTTTATTACCCTGGCTTTCAAAGAATTGCGCAAGAATCCGCATATTGAATTTGCTAATTTCTTTGCCCTGCACGATTTGACTCCGGCAATTTGTGATTATTTGGCCGAACACTATTTGATCAACAGCAAAAATTACCGTCAGGCCATGCAGTCGCTTGGTATGCGCAGAAGTACTGGTAAGGAAAGACCAGCCTGGGCTGCGATGAAGAAAGCATTGAGTGAGAAGCCTGCAGTTAAAGTCGACGAAACGAAACCTGAAGATATGCCCACTGATGTTGCCCCTGGTGAAACTATTCCGGTAACCACGCCGGTCTCGCCCGCATCACCGGAGCAGCCCACCACGCCTGTCACCCAACCAGAGCCTGTGAAGGTCGAACCGGGCACACCGGAAGCCGGTACACCGCCCACCAAAGTAGAGCCTGGCGAAAGCAAGGCCGAGATTAAAATCGAGAGCAAGACTGACCCGGCCACAGAAACTAAGGTTACAGAAACAAAAACAGATTCCACTTCAGAAACTAAAGTGGAAACCAAAGAAGAATCTAAGTCAGAAGCCCCGGAATCTAAGTCAGATTCTGACAGTAAATTTGAAAGCAAAAAAGATCGCAAGAAAAAGCAATAGGTCGATTTTTTTTCAAATTCTGAAACGGGTGCGAGTTTTCTCTTACACCCGTTTCACTTTGTATCTCTATATAGATTGCCTGCTAGCCCCTTTAGTTTTAATGGGGAACTAAGCGCCGCGCTGCCCGTCGCTGGCCGGTAGAAAACCGCATATTCGCAAGTTAAGGTGGAAGAAATTATGGTTGATACTACTATTACAAAAATAGATTCGTCCCATTCGCCCAAAGGCGAGGCTGGTCAAAAATATTTGGCCTCCGGAAAAACCATGTCGATGCGACTCTGGGAATGCGAGCCCGAGAATGCAGAGAAGCCCGAGTCTCAGCGTGATTATGAAACTGTTGGTTACGTCATCAAAGGAAAGGCGGAGCTACACATCGAAGGGCAGATGGTTCTGCTCACTCCCGGTGACTCATGGACAGTGCCCAAAGGTTCAAGCCATCGCTACAAAATATTAGAGGCCTTCACCGCTGTGGAGTCAACCTCACCACCAGCTGAAGTACACGGGAGAGACGAAGGAATGTCGAACAATAAAGAAGAGTGCAACGGTAAACAAAAAAACGGCAAGCATGAGAGTTCAGAGAATAATTCTGTAGCCGAATTTGCCAAAGCCACCTCGGTAGAAGAATGCGCTCCCGGTAAGCCCGGCCTCGAAGGCGGCAAAGGTGCCGTTGACAAAACCACCGAAGTTTCGCCCATGGACAAGGGCGCTGAAGATGAAATCGACGGTGAGAATCCGCCTAAAGAAGGTGAGACCGACGCCGCTAAGGCCAAGGCCGCACCGGTTAAACCTGACGCAATGCCTGCTGGAGCTGGCGAGGCTACAAAAGAAGACGTAAAAAAGCTCAATAACGCTGACGAGTCTTCCACCGAAAAGGCCGCTGCAGTTGATGAAGCCAAACAAGTGAAAGAAGATACTGCCGCCAATAAGGCCAAGGAAGTGGAAGGCCAACCTGAGGCACCAGCAAAAAAGGCTGACCCAGATGCGAAGCTAGGTGCTGAAGAAGATACAGGACCAGGGAGTGAAGACGATGCTAAAGCTGTGCAAGAAATCGCCGGAGAAATTCCGCGACCAGACAGTGAAGTGACCTCGAATTCGCCTGAGAAGGCACCAGAACCGGCCGAACACATTGATTTAGGTAAATCAACTTAAGTCTAAAACGCAACTAACTCTGCATGCGCATTACAAGATCTTGTATTTGCGCATGCATTGTTTTTGCCGGCAAAAAAACGCGCTCACCATGCCCGGTAAAAAGCCATTCAAAGGAATGCTGGTTCAACTTTTCCATAGATTCCGCCTGCACTTGCCACGAATACCAGCAGTGTTCGCGAAAAGCTTCCAGCCTCTGGCTCTCGCGATCGAATGCAAGATGATCGCCGGTGAACAGATATTTTCCGTTGTAGAGCAGCACCATGTGACCCCTGGTATGGCCGGGTGTAGGAATAATAGTAAAGTCAATCAAATCAGCAAAAGATCGATGCAACTGATTGTTTACCTTGCGCGGCTCTTTTAAATCAATGATAATTTCGCTGCCAGGCGCACTATCTGCATCGGCTGCATGAACGATGCGCATTGCACTAAATTCGGTGGCATATTTTTTGGCGTCGGCAACATCGTCGCGGTGGGTTAGAAATATGTATTTGATTCCACCTAAAGCCCGAAACTGTTTGACCAGATGCGGCAAAAATTTGGGCGAGTCGATAAGCCAGTTGCTGCCGCTTTCATGTTGAATAAAATAGCTGTTGCCGCCATAAGATTTGGGCGAATTGAAACCACAATAATAAATATTGGCTGTTAAAGGTAGCGGTAAATCGGCCATCACAGCTTTGGCGTCGTTGCCGCCTACTGTGCCGATGGAACCGGTGGGACAACAGAGTAGAGCTTGAGTGGCAGCGCGCTCTGCATTGGGCTCTGAGGGTTGGTAGTACACAAATGAATGTTCAGCTTGCTCGCCAAATGTCTGAGGTGCGAGTTGCCGGCACGTGTCGCAATTGATGCAAGTTTGGTCGACGAAAAACTTTCCGTCTAGATTATCGTCAAAGCGTTTGCCTGGATCTGCCATAAAACTATTATAGCGGCAGCCAGGAAAGCTTTTTCGCCTTTCGGGCTCGTTAAAAGTGAGCGAGGCTGAAATGTGAGAAGATTAGCTGATGAAATTGTTAACCGCACGGTTACTCCTTTGCCTGTACGTCTGCTTGTGGATGTCACCAACATTCGCAGCTCCGCCCGCGCCCTCTTCTCCCTCTGCAAATCATAAAGGTTTAAAGTTGGTGCAAGAAACCGAATCTAGCGGCATCTATGACGTGTGGGTTTCTCACGACGCCATCCGCGTGTATTCAAGATCAAACCAATTTTATATTGCCGCTCGGGCTCCGCTATGGCAACTTGAGGTATGGCGGTCTGATCGTAGACAATTTGCCCAGATGCCTTTTGAACAATTTATGAAAGCGGATCTTTTATCATCAAATCGCATTAGCTATTTGGCAGATTTAAAAACACCAAATCGAACTGATAAGCAAATTCGCGGCCGGGATAAACTGTTGATTTACCATTTCCCTCCGATAGAAAGTGTGAGCGGCTCTGGGCTTTTCATTTCTGATCGCAAAGACGGCAATGACCTTGACGTTGGAGAAAAGCTCAGGCCTCAATTGATCTGCTTTGACAATAACTTTGCCATTCAAGTCAGCCAGATACTGGGTAAAATATATAATTTGCCCAGGCTTAGAGGCTTTCCTGTTTCAGCCTTTGCCGTTTTGCCCAACAACAAAACCAGTGGTTTATTGAACTGCACAAATTTAAGTCGAAATTTCGAATTCAATTCGGCATCCCTTCGTGCACCTGATAATTTCAAGAAAAAGACTCTTGATAAAAAGATGTTTTTTACAACGAACCAGGCCGAAATACTGGACGAGATGACGTCGATAAAGTGAATCGTCCGCACTATGGTTTAATAAATGGCGTCGTCTGAGGACTTTTTTTGAGTAAGCTGTTTAGGCTAATTTTATTCGCTTTTGCCCTCGCCGGCCTTACCGGTCAAGCTGTCTGGGCCGATGCAGAAACAACTAGTACGGCCGCTTCCCCGGTTGCCGATAAGTGGGCTGTAGTAATTGGTGTGAGCCAGTTTGCCGACAAATCAATCAATCTAAAATACGCAGCCAAAGACGCCGGCGATTTTCGTAATTTTCTTGTCACCAAGTGCAATTTCGCTGCCGATCACGTCAGGCTGCTGACCAACGAGCAGGCCACTAAAGAAAATGTGCTTGATTTACTGGGCGATTCATTTTTGCCTCGTGTGGCTTTGCCCGATGACCTGGTTGTTATTTATTTCAGCAGCCATGGCAGCGCCTCAGATCTCGATTTACGCGGTGTCAATTATTTAATTGCTCACGATACCGCCGTAGATAGGCTTTACAGCATGGGTATTGAAATTCAGACCCTTTCGAATATTGTCAAAAGTCGCATTCACTGTAACCGCGTTTTAATCATTCTAGATGCCTGTCATTCGGGCGGTGCCGGCGACGACGGGGCTAGCAAAGGCATTCACCGCGTCTCCAATGTAGACGCCACTTCTATAGCTCAGGGCACCGGCCGGGCAGTTATTTGTTCGAGCACCAAAGATCAATCCAGCTGGGAATCTAAAAACTACAGCAATGGCGTTTTTACCAAAACTCTTATCGATGGCTTCAATTCGCAAGGAAATAAGACAACGCTCGATTCGGCTTTCAAATATCTGAAAACCAATGTAGAAATGCAGGTTGCCGCTGAAAGAGGTCAGTTGCAAACACCGGTTTTAGCAGCGGGTAAGTGGAGCGGCGGCGACTTGTTTCTGGGCGCAAGACCGGCCGGAGCACGGCCGGTGCCCGCCCAGGTAGTGGCCGTGTTGGAAGCTCGCATGGGTGCAAAAGCGCCCACGGTTGCGTCGGTAAGTCAGGCTGTAAGTCAGACGACAAATGTAGGGATTATTCAAGAGAGAAAGGATGCCCCTGAAGCCGTAGCACCACTGGTAATACCAAATATTGTCGGCAGTTTTATCGGCAGCAATGGCATGACTTATACCTATTGGCAAGACGGTCGTAAATGCGGTTGGAGTATGCCTTTATTTGGTGTGGTGGGCAAATGTACTATTTCTGACGATGGGGCCATCCTGAAATCTTCCTGGCAGGGCAGTGTCAGCGGCACCAGCACGGCCAAGCTTGAAGTCGACGCCAGCGGTAAAGTGGTGAAGATTGTTGCCGATGATGGTATTACTCTAAGCCGCCTGGCAAATTAATGGCTCTGGCTCGCTTGGCCAGCGCTTCCGATTCTTCAATGCGATTTTGTTTGTACAGCATGCGGGCATAGGTCCCAAGCAATTCTTTGAGCTCTTTGTCTTGCGCCTTGAGTACGTTTTCTTTCAGCTCAATCGCTTCTTTTAAAAGTGGCTCGGCCTCGGCTGTGTGGCCAAGATTGTATTCCACTTCACCCAGGGCGCAAAGGCTCTGGGCCAATTCTTTGTCATTTCCCGGGCCTGCTTTTCGGCTGATTGCCAGCGCTTGTTGCAATTTTCCCAGGGCCTCTACATGCTCTTCAATGGAGCGGTCGCTCGCCGCATACTGCACCAATAGCGGTACAAGTTTGATGCTCTGCTGTATGGATTTCTTTTTCCATTTGTTCGTCTAAATCGGCCATCTTGATCAGGGCTTCTTCTTTGCGCAAATGGAAGGCTCTATCTTTCTCTGTAGTGTTGTCAGTGTGGCCCACCCTGCTGCCGCCGGAAGTCTTGTAACTTTCGCCCAGACCGACTTTTTGACCGTTCCATATAGAGAAATCTTTAGAATGATCGCTAGCAAAACCAGCGGTATAGGTCATCTGGTATGGGCCCTCAACACCCTCGGGTAGTGGGGCAAAGGGAGACGCTCTTTTGATTCCGATGATGGCCAAGCGATCGGCGTTTTTATCTCCCGACGATTTGGTCACTGAAAGCTGACTCACCGAGCCGTCTTTGTTAATGTTCATCTTTACCGAGACCTGGAAAAACAACAGGCGTTTTGGTACCCACCAGGTTCTGTGAATTTTTTCACTGAACTCGGCAAAATAAGGATTCATATCGACACCGCTGGCGGTGTGACCCCGCTTGCAGGGCAATGTGAAAGTAACGTCAAGTGAGTTTCGCCCGGCAGGCAAAGGGGCAAAAGGCCCGCTTTTTTTAATGCATTCGATAGCCAGGCTGTCGGCGGCAGGATCGCCCGATGGCTCCTGCACTTTGACTGCGCTCACCTGCCCATTTTTGGCAATGGTAAAAAATACTGTGACCTTTTCGGCAGTGGTTTTCTGCGGCGGAGTCCATTGAATTTTGC
>JADYXQ010000037.1 GCA_021772135.1 Candidatus Obscuribacter sp. | reverse complement strand
GGGAACGAATGCAGCACATGGCCGACCGATGGCTACCAAAGCCACGCATTTGCCACCCATATCCATCTCAGCGATTTGGTGTCAGAACCTGAAGTAAGAACCCTGTGCGGTAATCCCGCACGCAGGGATCTATGCGGGGGGTGGCAGGCAACTGCTATCCCTACCGTGACCGAGCAAAAAGCACTACCTCAGGCAGGGGCAAGCGAAAACCTCCCTACTCCCAACCCAAAATTAGGCCTGGTCTGGTTTTACTTCAGGCAGTGGCAGTGCATCTAATTTTGTTGAAGTTGTTCTCGCCAGATGCTCATCGTGTGATGGCAAATTGCTCTGACTATCCGGATGTGATCCGTCTGCCGGATAGAGGAAGTCGATAATTTCTTTGATGGAAGCGGCCACCGGAATAGCAATCAGCATACCGAGAGCACCGGCCATAACCTCGCCGCATAACACGGCAAAAATAATTGCCAGGGGATGCAAATTAATGGCATGGCCGATGAAACGCGGCACAATAACATAGTCTTCAATCAGGCGAGCAACCCAGTAACCAAGAATAATTTTGACGGCAATACCCACGCCGTGTTGAGCCACACCAACGATGGTGGCAATACTGATGGCAAAGAAAGGCCCAAGCACTGGAATGATTTCTAAGAAGCCGCTGAGAATGGCAATAAGAAGAGCATATTTTATATGCAGCCAGAAGTGCAAAATGCCATAGGCAACGCACGACATCAAGGCAATCAGAAGCAACTGACCTCTCACATATTTGCTCAACATCACGTTCATTTGCGACGATAGTTTAATTACCATCTCATGATTTTTCTTGGGAATAAATCTGAGACAGAAGAGGCCCACGCGTCTGCTGTCGATAATGAAATAAATTGATGAAACTGTGCAGACTAAAACTGCCAATAAGCTTTTTGAGAGCAGGCCGCCCAGGTGCATCAGTTCTTCGGGCGTGCCCATATTTTGTTCAAGACTAGCAGTTAGCTCGCTGGCTGTTTTTACAACATCGAGATTCCAGTTAAAACCATCAGAGACTTGCTTCACCATGCTGATGACGATTTCATCGCGCTGCGCGGCCATGGCTGTGAACTGTTCGATAATAGACTTACCAAACCAGCTGCTGGTGCCGATTATCAGACCAATGATAGATACGTAGATTACCGCCACCGATATTCCGGGCCGGCATTTGAAAGTATTGCTGAATGAATTGACCGCCGGCAGTAGCAGGTAGGCAATAATGCCGCCGACAATGAATGGCGGAAAAACTTCTCTAATAAAGTAGAGAAACCAGAGCATCAAAAAAACGCCGGTTAGCTTGAGCATGTTTATTCTTCTTTCTTAGCCGACCGCTATCGGTTTTTTATTCAGCTCACTAAAATCATGTACTTGAGCACCTACGAGTTTGACCAGCAACCATGCCGGTCTGAAACGCTCTCCGTGTGCTTGATGATAGGCCGTGAGCTCTTGCAAGCACCAGGCCAGGCCTTTTTCTTTGGCCATAGCGATCAGGCCGATTTTAAATCCACAACCATTTTGCATGGCGATGTCGATGTCGTCTGCCGCCACAACTTGCTCTTGCAAGCAATAGATAGACTCGTTGAGCATGGGCAAAATTACGCGCAGTGCGTCAAACCCTTTTGCTTTGCCGCTGGGCTTGGTCTCAGAAGTACTTGCAGTTTCTTTGTTTGCTTGCGCAATCATTTCTTGCAAGGCCGGATTGATTTTTTTCGCTTCGCCTTTAAGAGCGTTTTTGTCATGCAAGTAGAAACCGGCACCAGTTTTTTGCCCCAGTGCGCCTGCCGCTACCATTTTGGCCAGCAGTGGCGATGGCGAGAAGCGCGGGCCGTACTGGCTATAAAGGAACTTGTTGACGTGAGCGCAAACGTCGATTCCGGTCATGTCGAATAGCGCGAAAGGCCCCATTGGCAGGCCAAATTCCACCACTTTGGCGTCGATTTCTTCTGGCGTTGCCAAGCCTTCCTGCAAAACGTACAGCGCTTCATTCATATAAGTGAAGAGCACGCGGTTGACCAGAAATCCTGGGCATTCCTCAACCTTGACTGGGGTCTTCTGCATGTCGCGGCAAAGTTCGAGGGCGACTTTTACTGTTTCATCTGAAGTTTTCACTCCAGGAATTACTTCTACCAGTTTCATGAACTGAGCGGGGTTGAAGAAGTGCATGCCCACAACTTTTTCAGGGCGATTGGTGGCGGCGGCGATTTCAGATATTGATAAAGCCGAAGTATTCGTTGCAAGAATGGCCCGAGGGGGGCAAATTTCGTCAAGTGTTTTGAAAATGTCGAGCTTGACTGAGATTTCTTCGAATGCTGCTTCAATGACCAGATCGACGTTCTTGAAATCTTCGTACGAGGTCGTACCCTGCACCAGGGCGAAGAGTTTGTCGGCTTCAGTTTGAGCCATGCCTTTCTTGACACGGGAATCAAACATTTTTTTGATGTTTCCAAGCCCTCTATCAACAGCGGCTTGTTCCACATCTTTTAAAAGCACTTCGATACCGCACTGGCTTAAAACACAGGCAATTCCGCTGCCCATGGCGCCCGCACCGATTACTGCCGCTCTCTGCACTCTCATACAAAGCCCTCATTATTATGAAAACACTAGTTGGCGCTATGCTAGCATCTTTAGTTCGCAGCCCAGAAAACCGTCAGCCGGAATTTAAGAAATCACAGAAGGTCCAGCTATGTTGACAACGCTCATGAGGAAGACAGATTGTTCGCCGGATGCGGCCACAATCGCCGAAACACCAAAGCATTTGGGCTGGATAATGCTTTCAGCTTTAGGCATTGGTGCCACCATTGGTGCTGGCATTTTCGCCATGCCCGGCATCATTGCGGGCAAGGCTGGACCAGCCGGAATTCTGTCGTTTCTACTGACTGGTTTCGTCATTATGCTGATTGCATTTTGCTACGAAAAATTTTCAATTCGTGTGCCGCACGGTGTATCTGCTTATAGCTATGTTTATCATTCGATTGGCGAATTAGTGGCCTGGATTGTGGCTTTTGGCCTCTTCCTCGAATATAGTTTTGGTGCCTCTGCCGTATCGATCGCCTGGGGCGAGTATTTGAAAAACGCTCTGGGTTTTTCGGTGCCGGCTTTCTGGAGCGGCCCTACAATTGACGCCCAAAATCAATTCCATTTTGGCATCAATTTCATTGCCATCGGCGTCATTGCCGTGGTCAGTGTTGTCCTGATTTTGGGCGGTGTGAAAAAATCGGCTAAGCTCAACTTTGCTCTTGTAGTTCTCAAACTGACTCTACTTGTCACTTTCCTGGCGGTGGGCATTCCCCACGTCAATCCTGCCAACTGGTTTCCTTTTATGCCATTTGGGTTTGAGGGTGTTTTAAAAGGAGCAGCCACCGCGGTTTTCCCCTTCGTCGGGTTTGACGCACTTTATACTTTTGCTCGCGAGTCTAAATCACTTAAAGACACAAGATGGGCCACTTATTCATGCGTCGGCATCGTCGCATTCTTGTATGTCACCGTGATGGCCGTGGCAACTGGCCTGGCACCATGCTTTATTAACGGTCACCCTAATGAATTGTTTGTCGGTTCAGAAGCGGCGGCGCCTTTAGCTAAGTTGCTTACTGCAGCCGGTGAAGGTTGGACAGCCAAGTTTATTTCGTTCGGTGCAGTGCTCGGCATCTTCAATGTGCTTCTGGTATTTTGCATGGGCGGACCGCGCATCTTCCTCAATATGGCAGAAGACGGTCTGCTTCCTCCGATTTTCAAAAAAATGAACAACGGTAATCCTACCGTTGGTATCATCCTTAATGGCGTCGTTGTGGCAGCTATTGCCGGCTTTGTGCCTTTCGGGAAAATTGCCGACATGATGGTGCTCGGCACTCTTGTGGCATTCATTTTTGTTTGTATCGGAGCGTTAAAGCTCAAGCTCGTAAATCCGATTATCGCCATTGCCGGCGGGCTTGGTTGTGCCATTCTCGCCTTCAATCTCGAGCCTGCGGTGTTGCAAGTTTATTCTGTGACACTGCCAATCGGCTTGATCATTTATTTCCTGTATGGATACAAGAACAGCAAGCTGCGTAAAAAAAACGGCGCTTAAATCGGTAGTTTTTCGCGCTTAGCCACTGAAGCTCTCTTTTTAAAAGCCTAAGGAATTTTACAACTTAAAGGTTGTACGAAAATACAACCCATAAGTTGTATTTTTTCTTAGGCGTGGAAAAAGGACTACCCGGGTTAAGGCCCAAAAAGTCCACAACCAACACCCAATCAACCAAAATTTAAAAGACTCGACTGCCTAGCTCAGAGCCATCATCGGGTTTGAGTAAAAGCACACCGCCGGCATTGACGGCACTGCCCAATACAAGCACCTCTGAATTGAAGTCACCGACTTGTTTGCCGGGACAATTCATAACGCAGGCCACCAGTCGATCGGTCAGATCGTCCAGGCGATAATGCGCTGTGATTTGCGCACTCGATTGTTTAACGCCCAGGTCACCGAAATCAATCCATAGCTTGTAGGCTGGCTTTCTTGCCTGGCCAAACACTTCAGCTTTGATAATTTTTCCTATGCGAATGTCGAGGCTAAGGAAAGTATCGAGGTCTACATTGTCAGAAACTATATTCAAATTTATTTCGCATCCATCCAGTTTTTGCCAGTGCCAAAGTCAACTTTGAGTGGCACTTTGAGGGGTTGATTGAGGGTCATCGCTTTTTCTAAGATTGCCTTTGTCGCTTCCAGTTCATTGTCCGGTACTTCCAGCACCAGTTCATCGTGCACCTGCATCGTCAGTTTGGCATTGCTGCCCGCTGCTCTCAAGTCTTGATCAAGTCTGATCATAGCCAGTTTCATCAAATCGGCGGCACTGCCCTGAATGGGGGCATTGCAAGCGGCGCGCTCGTCGGCCTTGCGCACATTGTCGTTGCGGTCGTGCAAGTGGGTAAAGTAGCGTCTGCGTCCCCACATGGTGCGTGCATAATTGTTGTTGCGTGCGTCTTCGATTGTGCCGTGCAAGAATCCTTGCACTTTCGGGTAACGAGCGAAATATTTATCGATAAAGCCCTGGGCTTCTTTAGTCGAGATGCCCAGATCAAGGCCGGTAGAGTAAGCGCCTTGCTGGTAGACCAGGGCAAAGTTGAGAGTTTTGCCGATGCGCCTGATTTCAGAAGTAACGTCTTCTATTGCTAGTTCATAGATTTCACCGGCGGTGCGGGCGTGAATATCTTGATTTTTTTCAAAAGCGTCAATCAAAGTTTCGTCAGCGCACATGTGAGCCAGAAGGCGCAACTCGATTTGCGAATAGTCGGCTGATATCAACGACGACCCCGGAGTGGCGATAAAGGCGCGGCGAATGCGGCGACCGACTTCGGTGCGAATGGGAATGTTTTGCAGGTTGGGGTTGGAACTCGAAAGGCGGCCTGTGCTCGTCACGGTCTGGTTAAAGTCACCGTGCAGCCGCCCGTCTTTTTCTAAAATTTGCCCGGGCAGAGCGTCTACATAGGTAGAGCGCAATTTAGAAATATGCCTGTACTCAAGCAATTTCGAAATAATCTCGTGTTCTTCTTTTAAAGATTCGAGCACAGCGGCATCGGTAGAAAAACCGGTTTTAGTTTTACCTTTTGGTTTAAGACCAAGTTCTTCAAACAAAACTTTTTGCAGTTGTTGCGTTGAATTTATATTAAATCCGTGGCCGGCGTGACCGTAAATTTCACTTTCCAGTCGGGCTAATTCGCTGGCCAGCTCGTTAGAAAAATTCTTGAGATAATCGAGATCAAGAGCAACACCGGCTTGCTCCATACGAGCGAGCACTACGGCTAAAGGCTGCTCCATTTCATAGAGCAAATATTCTTGTTCGTCGTCCAGTAGCGGTGCATAAAATCTTGCCAGTTCTAAGCTCAGACGCGCTTGATCGCTTGCATAGGCAGCCACCGTATCTAATGGCGCATCAATCATAGCGATTTGTTTGCGGCCGCTGCCGATTACTTCGTCAAGCCGTGTCATCTGATATTGCAATACCCGATCTGCTTGCTCACGCAAGCCGTGCTTTTCATCAGGATTTAAGATGTAGCTGGCCAGCATGGTGTCGAAAACAATCGGTTCGAGAGCGATGTTGCTACACGAGAGCACGTTAATGGCAAATTTGGAGTTCTGCAAGACTTTGGCAATTTTGCCGTCTTCAAAAATGGGCTTTAGCCGCTCTTGAACATAACCTGACTCCAGCAATGCTGCGCCCGTTTGCTTAATCGGCACGTATGCGGTTTTGAGAGTGGCTTTGTTCTTGTCGGCTTCGTTGCGCACAACCAGCGCGAGACGGCTTTCTTTACTCCCGATCAAGGTGTCCCAGGCAAATGTGTAACCGATTACTTCGGTGTTCAGGCTATCACCACCACTGGTTTCAAGTGAAATTGCGATAGCACTTTGATGTGAGAGTTCTTTGACTAAATCGGTCAATTGTTCTTGCGTCGTTACGACCAGTAAGTTCGGAGCTGGAGCCATTGTAGCTGCTCGCAAAGCAACTGGTGCTTCCGGCTGTGCACCCGCATTATCCTGGCTTCCGAATGAAAGTTTGAGCTGACCGAAGACCGGTGCGTCTATTGAAACTTCAAGGCTGGCGCCGCTACTGCTGCTGGCCGCTATTACTTTTAATTCTACGGCCGGAGCTGCTTTTGGCATTTCCGGCATAGAGCCATCCGGCGAAAAACGTGCCAGAATTTTCGGTAATCTCGTAGTCAGTTGTTTGAAATTGAGCTTATCGAAATAGTCTCGCAGACCTTCTAATTGAGGCATGCTCAGCCGGCAATGCTCAAAGTCGAATTCGAGGGGCACATCAAGGCGGATAGTAGCGAGGCGTTGGCTGACATAGGCAATTTCTTTGCCTTCAATCAATTTCTTTTTCAGTGAGGCCGATTTGATATCGTCAATGTGTTCGTAGATGCCGTCTAAAGTCTGATAAGCCGCGAGCAGTTGCTGAGCGCCTTTGTCACCGATGCCTTTAACGCCGGGAATGTTATCGGAAGCGTCACCGCAAAGGGCCTTGAAATCAACAACTTGCTCAGGCCAGATGCCCATGCGGTCATAAACTTCCTGGCGTTTGCAATTAACCAGACCGTCTTTAGTCGTTAAGTGAATCTCAATTGAAGAATTGTCGCCATCAACAAGTTGAAAGGCGTCTTTGTCGCCGGTCAAAATGATTACCTTGCGACCAAGAGCGGCAGCTTGTTTGGCCACAGTGCCGATCACGTCGTCAGCTTCAAATCCGGGTAATTCCAAAAGGGGAATTTCAAAGGCGGTGACGCCTTCGCGGATCATCGGCCACTGGGTCTTCAAATCATCGGGCATTTCATTGCGGTGAGCTTTATATTGGTCGTATTCGATTTTACGGAAAGTCGGCTCAGAAAGATCGAAACAGACGGCCAGCATATCTGGCCGTTGTTTTTCAATTTGATCGAACAAGGAAGAAAAGAAACCATGTACAGCCCAGGTAGGGCGGCCGTCTTTGGCCTTCATTCCTGAGCGCATCAGCGCATAAAAAGAGCGAAAAGCCAGAGAACTTCCGTCAACTAATACTAAGGTTTCTTGATCAGCCATGGCGTTTTACTCTGTTATTGAATGTCACCGGCAGTGGAACGCGGACGTGATGGACCTTGCGATGTCGCGATGCCACCAGACAAGCTTTTGCCTTCGCACAAGCTTGGGGTCTCAATATTGAGCAGGGCCGCAATAGTTGGCGCGATATCGGCCGGGCTGACAGTTTCAGTGCGCTTGCCCGGTTCGATGCCGAATCCGTGCAAGACCAGTGGAACCTGACTGTCGTATGAATATGGCGCACCGCTGGCAGTACCAGAGCTTTCAGATGAGAATACATATCCTGGTTTAGGAATGACATAGCATTCGCCACTGCGGCCCCAGTAGTAGCTCTTGCGCACACCGTCGGCAAATGGTCCGTTGGGCAACTGGTTTGAATAGAGCTGTGCAGATGTAATTACTTCGGCAATTCCCGGAATGCCGTGAGCAACTTTGGCAGCCAGGGCTTCTACGTCAGGTTGACGATATTTATTTTTGTCGATGGCGCCGAAATTAAGATAAAGATTTGGTGGCTCGAAGGCTTCAATCCACTCGTCCTGGCCAAGGCGATTATCTAAAGTGGTGTCAAGGAAAGTCTTGAATGATTTGGGATCAATGCGCCCCGAATCAAGACCGCGCTCTTTGAGAAATTCAGGAATGGCCTGAGCTCCGCGGTTGGCGGTAAAGACAATCAAGCAATTATTCAGGCCAACTTTTTGATCCAGGTAGCCTAGCAGTGTGCTCACCCCTTGATCCATGCGATAAACAAGATCTTGCGATTCTTGTGAATAAGGGCCGAAGTAATTTATTAGTTCACCGCCGGCGGATAGGCCGACAGAAAGAAAATCGGTGTCGCTGTGAGTGCCGAGACCTTCTTTTTCAATGGCGTCGTGAGCCAGATCAAGCACCATCTGATTTGCCATGGGCGTCATGGCCAGAGTGGTGTAAGCGCCTTCGCCGGTAGCTGCACCGCTAATCATGTGCGGAAATGCTTTACCGTCTGATGGTAGAGCTTTTTCGTTGGTGAAGTCATCGCGGCTGGACGCGCCATAAGCATTTTCAGGAAGCAATCTTTGCCAGGGCTTAGCCACTAGTTTTTCGGCCTGCCGCTGATCGTTATAGGCCTTGACCCAGAGAGGTAAATCACGGCCGTATTGGGCGGAAGTAACAAAATTTCCGGTGCGGTTATCAAACCATACGGCCATGTTGGCCAGGCGGCCGCCAAGCAGCAAGGCCTGTGAATCTTTAACCGCTAGTGAAAATACTTTGCTGCGGCCATTGGTGGCCAATTTCATCTGGTCGCCAATAGTGGTTCCCTGCAAAAACTTAGAACTTGAGCCGCCGCCATTGGCGCCGGTGAGCGTTGACGACTCGTCGGCTACGGCCGAGATAGCTTTGTTCTTTCGGCGATCAAACCATTGATCGCCAACAATACCGTGTGCCCACGGATTGGCTCCAGTGGCGATTGTGGCGTCACCGCAGGCGCCTTGAGTGGTCGCCTGTTGATAGCGGCAATTTGTATAGTTGGCGCCTGACTCACTCAACCAGCGCAGACCGCCGCCGGAAAGCTTGTCTTGAAAGCGCATCAAGCTATTGTACGAAAGCTGGTCGGCCACAAGCAGCAAAACCAATTTTGGTTTGGTCGCACTTTGAGCTTGAGCTGCTGGTGCCGTGAAATTGAGAGGCGAAGGTTCGCTGGCCAACGGAGCAATCTGAGCCGCAAGCAAAACCGCCAACAACGACAGGGGCCTCGCTAAGCGCCACATTAAACCACTCTGTTTTTTTATTTTGCTCAAAGCTGCCAAGCTTGCTCTCCTTCTGATTTTTGCCGCCGTTTAAGTCATCTATTTTACCGGCATTGCCAGCGACTATGATTACTTCAAAGGTTACAGTTTAGATCTCTATGTACTTGCATTTGTAACGCTCTATCTTGAGATCATTGTAAAAATTAGAACGCTGGAGCCAACGTTCAATACAATGTAGTGCAGGCAGCAACTATCAAAAATTTTCCACCTCAGGAGTTACACATGAGCGACCGTACCAAACTACTGAAAAAAGCTGTATTGACAGGTGTCGGAGCAACTTCCAGCGTTGACCGAGTCAAAGATGCACTGAAAGACGCCATGCAAGACCTTGTCAAAGTCGGACAAGATTTACTGGATGATCTTGAAGAAAAAGGAAAAATTAAGACCGAGTCGGCCGAATCTTTTTTGAAAACATTTACAGACGAAGCTGTCAAGCGCACCGAAGGTGTGGAACAGCAGGTCAGTTCTAAGTTTTCTAAAACCATGAAGAAAGCGGCCAAAGAATTTGGCTTTGTCACCATGGAACATTACGAGCAATTACTCGAGCGTCTGGCTGTACTTGAACATCATGCCGGCGTCACCAAACCCGAGCATATTGGTGACACTGAGCAAGAAAATGACGGCGATCATAGTGATGCGGAAGCGTCCAAGAAAAAGAAAAACAAGCGCTCTGAAGCTTAGACTAAAACACTGACTACATTAAAGTGACGTCAACCGGCGGAATTTGCGGAATGCGCTGGCCGGTTTTGGGATCGGTCAAGGTGGCGCCGCGCAGTGCCTTTTTCAATTGGTCGTCGAGTAAAACTACCGGTGCCCGCAGCTGCCATTCGCAGGCCAGAGCAGGACATTCAGAGTCAAGGTCTTTGCTTTCGTTAGCGTGGCACCAGCTCCTGATATTTGACGCTATGGCCTGCCCGCCGCGGCCGTCTTCGCGGTAAGCAACATAATCTCGTGCCAGTACTGACCAGCTGACAATATTGGTGGAAAACGCTTTTTGAGCATAAAAAAGCAATTGCTTTTCGCTCACCGGTAGGCCCTTAAATGGATAGTCTGAAAAACTCTGAGGACCGGCAAATTTTACTGTCGTCTCAACACCTTTGACAAGCAGCGCGCGTGAATCATAGACAATGGTTACTGGAGCCGCCGGCAGCACCGGTAGCTCTTCTGCTAGTAAATCAGAAATCGGGCGGCCTTCAGCAAAAATTTGCGTGTCGGGCAATTTAGTAAAGTCATGCACGCGACCAAAGACTAACAATTTATCTTGTAACCAGCCCGATTTTGCCAACTTGCCGCTGCCCGATTTGTCTACTTCAAGGTCGGCCTGCTCGAAAATTTCCGCTTCTGATAGTGCCACTAAATGCGGTGAAAAGATAAAGCGTTTGCCTAGTAGAAAAGCTCCGGACAATGTGGCTGAATCCATTCTATAGATACCCGACCGGCACACCTCCATCAAGCGATTGCTCAGATCAAATGATTGTCTTGCGGCAGACATGGCATTGGCCCGGGCTGTGTGTGCGAAAGACAAAACAATTGCCAGTCTTTTTTGCTCGGCCTGTTCATATTCGAGGCTTGTTTCCAGGGCGGCAATATCTCCTTTTAAAATCTTATCTTTCGCCGCCTGGGTCTCTTTGCGCATGCTGTCTTTCATTGATGAAAGATCGGCTTGTTTAAGGACAATGCGATCTCTGGTGTCGCGAAAAGCTTTGTGAGCCGCCAGTTCAACCAGGTGAGCCGTGGCGATGGTATCTTGTGCGGCCAGATTGGTACCGTAAATTTCAGTGAGCAAATCTGTGGTCAGCACCCTTTCAAATTTTGTGCGACCCGGAGTAAAAGCGTCGCCTTTACCGTCAACAATCAGGGGCAGGGCGGAAGAAGGATAAGCGATGGCTTGATCTGAAAAACAGTTACGCAGGGCTTTTTGGCCTGCTTCTTGCGGGCCGGTCTGATGCAAAAAGGCCAGGGCGCGAGCGTCAGTGTCTGAAACCAGACAACTGTTAATAGAAGTTTGCCAGCCCGTGTTCTCGTCATTATCATTATTATTGACGCCATCAGCCTGCGACACGACGTTTTTGCGACGAGGCTCTAATTTGGGCCAGGGTGAGTTGATTACGGCGGTCAGTCGCCCGGGGCTGACCGGCTCGTTTAATTGCCTGAGCCAATGATAAAAAGCAATGCTGAGTGAATCTCGGCCGTTCATATCAACCAGTACTGGTGCTACCGGCGGTGCCAGCGAGCCGTTGCCAGGCACTGTACCTTGGTTGGTTTGCTGCCATTCGCCGTGACCTTTAAATTCACGGTTATTGAACAGGTCTGCCAGGCAATTGAATAACTGGGGCCTTCCTTGAGGGAAAGTCAAAATCATACAAGTGGGTTCGCTTTTATTGGTGACAGGCCTGGCCTTGCCCGGAGATTTAGCGAAGCGAAAAGTATTGTTGCCGCAAAGTAAACAAATGCGCCGGCGGCTCTGAAGTTTTGCCCGGTTCTTGCCTGTGCTGGTTTCATAATCTGCGGTAATCAGAATTGCCGTGGGCAATTGCTCGGGCGCGGCGGGGCTAAATTTTTCAGAAGCAACCAGAGTGGTGGCATCAGCTTGCTGGTGGAAAATCAGAGGTTCGCTCTGTGGTACCGGTACTGGTGCCAGAGCAAGGATTTTTCCAGCGCGGACATAGGCTTGTTTGTTTTCGTCAACTCCGGCTGATATTGCCGTAGTCGAATATGTCTGGCCGGCCAGGTCCACTACGCCAAGCTCTAAAGATAGTGCCGTTAAGTGTCTGCCTGAGCGGGCGCTATGAGCCAGTGAATTTTTGATCTGCAAGTAAGTGGGTCCACCAACCACTACTTGGGCATTGAGCAGGCCCTTTAGTTTGACTTCGAGTTTGCGGGCTAAAGCTAAATCAGCGGAAGTTTGCTTGCCCATCGCCGGCAGATCATATTCTTGCCCTATGATGGCGGCCTGGCGCAGCAAAGAAAAGACAGTGTTGATGCTGCGAATTTTGCTTGCACCAGAGGCACTAGGCGCTGACGCTCTATCTTGAATGCCGATGGAACCAAAGGCTGGATCAAAAACAGTGGTTGCCGTGAGGTTGCGGACGGCAATTTCACCGGCTTTTTCAAGGGGATCGGCCTCGACATTGTCGATGTTGAACCAGGCCAATGCCAGCACATAGGCGCTGATGAGCCCGCTGGCGGCCAGCGTCGAAAACCAGAGAACGCCGATAGAACCCCAGTCTATAGTTTTGGCGGCAACGGCAGTTTTCTCTTTTGTTTGAGTGTTAACCAATGGTTTTACGGTTTAAATTATGCTTGAACCAAACTGATTTAATCCTAACACTAAAGGCCGCGCCCTAAGTCTGATACTCTGGTAATTAGGATTGGTACCATGCCGGGTGTGGTTATTCGCTTGAAATCAGTTTCATTATTAGCTTTATGTCTGGCCGCTTGCCTATCTGCAGGGTCTGCGGTGGAGGCTCTTGGTCAGGTCGGCAATAATCAACAAGAAACTCTTAGCACCAGGCTGAAAGTAGTTGATTTACTGATCAAAGACGGCTCACTTTTACCGGCTCGCTCAGAAGTGGAAAATTTGCTGGGCCGCTATCCTGACGATACCGACGTGGCTTTGAGCGCAGCTCGCCTCTACGTAAAAATGGGTTTGTCGGCTTTTGCCATTATGCAATACGAAAAAGTCAGGCATGTGCGGCCGCTCCTGGTGGAGCCACTGGTGGCCCTCTCCAAGCTGCATTTAGAAAATCTCTCCACCGAGTTAGCAGTGCGATTGGCCAATGAAGCAATAGCGATGGAGCCAGATTCGCGCGATGCCCAGCTTGCTCTTGTCACCGCGCTTCTGGCAGGTCAATCGGTGAAACAGGCACAAAAACAAGCGCTCGTCCTTGAGCGTAGATATCCCAACGATCCGCAAGTTGAACATGTTCTTGCTAATGTAGCTCAGGCTTTTGGTGAAAATAAAAAGGCCCTGGCACTAATGCGCAGCGCCTGTGATGCGCGTCCGGCGGAGCAGTCGTGGTGGTTGGAGCTGGCCGAACTGTATAGCGCCAACCAGGATTATGAGAAGGCTAAGGAAGTCTTAAAAGGTGTTTTGAGTCGTGATTCGCAATCGCTCAAAGCTCTCGATCGTCTCGCTCACTTGAACGAATTTGCTTTGCACGACTATATGGCAGCGCGGGCCAACTATGGGCAAATTAAGCAGCTGCTGCCCGACTCCACTTCAGCGCAGGCCGGTATGGATCGTTGCCTGATGAAACAGGGCGATCTTGCTTTGAATTTGCGCAACTTTGTGCGCCGGCTTTTTCATTTGCAGGCAAGCGATCTTAAAGATGAATCGGGCGCAAGCGATGTGCCTGCGCCCGATTCTTTTTGAGCGAGATTTCTACTGACTGGCTTTGCTCAATACTCTTTTTGGTCCGTGTATCGGATCTTCAATTACCACAGTCTTGTCGCGAGTTGGTCCAACGCTGACGATAGCCACTGGGCAATCTAATTCTTCAGCGATGAAGTCGAGATAGCGTTTTGCCTCAACTGGCAATTGGTCAAAACTGGTGATTTTGTAGGTTGGTGTTTTCCAACCTGGGAAGATCTTGTAGACAGGTTCCATCCGCTTGAATTGGGAGCCGATTGAAGGCAATTCTTTGTGAATGGTGCCGTCTTTTTTATCTTTGTAAGCGACGCAGATTTTGATTTCATCAAATTCGTCCATTACATCGAGCTTTGTGATTGCCAGACAATCAAGACCATTAATGCGCACTGCATATCGACCGATAACGGTATCAAACCAGCCGCAACGTCTAGGACGCCCTGTGGTCACACCCACTTCAGCCCATGGTTTGCCGGTCTGACGCAACATTTCGCCTTCAGCGCCATCTTGCTCGGTTGGGAATGGACCCTCGCCCACTCTGGTCATGAAGGCTTTGGAGATGCCGATAACGCGGTCAATGATTGTCGGACCGATACCAGCGCCGATGCAGGCACCACCGGCGGTGGGGCTGGAGCTGGTGACGAATGGATAGCTGCCATGGTCTAAATCGAGCATGGTGCCTTGAGCGCCTTCAAACAAAATATTCTTTTTGTTTTGTACGGCTGTGAAAATCAGTTCTGAAGTATCGCAAACATATTTGCGCATCTGGTCGCCGTAAGAGGCATACTCTTCCAAAATTTCGTTGAGATCAAATGGAGGATGATTATACATACGCTCGAGCAGTACGTTTTTGCGCGGCACCATCCACTCTAATTTTTCTTTCAAAACTTCTCTGTCGAGCAAGTCTTCCATACGAATGCCGGAGCGTGCGCATTTGTCGGCGTAAGTTGGTCCGATACCACGCTTGGTGGTGCCGATTTTGTTGTCGCCGCGGCTCTCTTCTTCAGCGGCATCAAGAGCCAGGTGATAAGGCATAGTGACGTGAGCTGAAGCTGAGACTTTCAATTTCGAATCATCGAGACCGCGCTCTGTCAGTGATTTTACTTCTTTAATAAACGCTTTGGGGTCAATTACCATGCCGGGTCCAAGCACGCAAATTTTTCCGGGATAGAGAATTCCGGAAGGAATAAGGTGGAATTTGTAGGTTTCTTTTCCTACTACCACTGTGTGACCGGCGTTGGCGCCGCCCTGATATCTCACCACGATGTCGGCATTGTTGGCTAAAAGGTCAGTAACTTTTGCCTTACCTTCATCTCCAAATTGTGCTCCGACTACAACTACATTAGCCAAGGTTTTTTTCTCTCCAGACGAGACTGATAATTAAGCCAAAATGCAGCAGGAGGTTGCTTTGCGTTTCGAACGCTTTGCCGGCTACCTTTTTTCAAGGCAATCAACTAAAACCTTCGATTCTCGCAAAAGGGCACAGGGACCTGATCTCAGTAGTCAGTATTTTCCCGTGCACGTTTTTTTGACCCGAGATAGTGTAGGCGACTCGCCAAGAGCTGTCAATTATTCAAGGCCAATAGACGATAATATTACTTACATGCAAAAGCTCTTCACTCCTGAACTGACCGAAAGACAAACGGTGGCCGCTCGTCTTCTGGCCAAGGGCGTGGCTCAAGAAAAACTAGCCCATGCATTGCTGCTTACCGGTCGCGCTCATGAAGACAAGTGGTTGATTGCCCGCCAGCTCACTGCTTTTCTCAATTGTAGTAAGGAAGACAAACTGACCGCCGGGGCCTGTTTGCTTAAATGGCAAGAAGCTTGTGTGGAAGAAGACGGCACTGCCGCCACAGACCTCTCCGCTCCGGTTTTAAGCGATTTAGCCCTGGCTTGCCAGAATTGTCGCTGGCTCTTTCAAGATCAACATCCTAAGGCCTGGATAGTTCTCTCCGCCGATGCCGGCAAAAGTGGCAAAATCCCCGTAGAGTCAGCGCGCCTGCTTTCGGAAGAACTGGGAAAAACTTCCAATTATTTTCGCGTGGTGGTGGTTGAAGAGGCTAAAGAAG
Organism: Candidatus Obscuribacter sp.; assembly: GCA_021772135.1. Lineage (GTDB taxonomy): Bacteria > Cyanobacteriota > Vampirovibrionia > Obscuribacterales > Obscuribacteraceae. Next base: position 30,417 of record JADYXQ010000037.1, on the reverse strand, counting down.
CTGCCTTCCATCGTCCGGCAGCCAACGCACTGCTTAAAACTATTGAAGAACCCAAGTCGCCATCGCTCTTTCTTTTGTTCAGCCAGACTGCCGATGATGTCTTGACCACCATTGTCAGCCGCTGCCAGGTTGTTCCTCTCAATAATCGCATTGCTGATAATGTGGGCCCTATAGCTAGATTGGCCATCGGCAATCATGGTGTGCCCGGCAGCGCCGGCAATCTTAAGACCCAGGAAATTAACCGGGAGTTGGCAACCAAGCTGTCTGAGATGCCGTTTTTGCAAAAGAACAAATCTAATGCCAGGCATGCTCTTAATCTTGCTTCATCCCTCCAGCAGCTGCTTGATGACGAATATGACCCTGAACAAATCGTTGACGCTCTAGTCAGCCATGAGATAAAAGCCATCACTACAGCCAATTTAACCGATGCGCGTTCCACGGCATATCTGGCAAAATTGCTGAAAATCAGCGAAGATGCCAAGCGCCAGATTGATCAATATGTCTCAAAGAAGGCAGTTTGTGAATCTTTTGTTTTAACTTGGCACGATTTGAGGCAAAATTTTAATAGCAGATGGATTTGAGATTTTCGAGGCTTATGTTTAAGAAGAAGAAAAATGACGCTAGTAAAGCGCAACCTGGAACTCCAGCCGCCCCAGCCGCGGATATGGCTCAAATTCAGGCCGCCGCTCCTGCGCCCATGCCTGAAAACAACATTCCACCGGGTGGCCTTGCTCCCTTGCCGGGTAGCGGTACTGAAGGCGGCCGAGTGCCGGGCGGTCTCAAAGCATCCTTTTCCAATATGCCTGCTGCAGGTTCAGATGCTGCTGAGCAAGCAGCTCAGGCTGCCGCGGGCGGAAAAAATCGCAGCAAAACCAGCCTGCTCTTCGACTTGATTCTACCGGTGATAGTGGCCGCTGTTTGCTGCACTGGTTTTGCCTTTACAGTAACGCAGGCCAAAGATAAAACCGGCGTTTATGGCCTTACCGCTGAGCAACACGATCTCGAAATTCCTGCAAAGGGAAAAGAACTGGCCGACGAAAGTGTGATTGCCGAAATCAACAAATTGCCGCCATTGAAGCTGCTTTCACAAGGTGAGGTACAACCGGCTCTGGAAGCCGCCAAAGCACTGGCCCTGAAAAAACCTAATGACGTCAAGTCGCTTATGGCCGCCGGTATGGTCATGGTTGAAGCCGGCAGCAAAGCTGATCGCGAAGCTGGTATCAAGTTATGCGAAAAAGCGTATTCACAGGCCAAATTCAGCAAATATATTCGTCTGCTTTATGCTCGTGAGTTGACGGCCATGCGGCGCGACGAAGATGCCATTGCCGTGTACGAAAAAATTATCGAGCTTTTCCCGTCGGCCTGGTCTGTACCACATAAAGAGATTGCCGTTCTCTACATGAGAACAAACAGCTCAGCTCTGGCCGTCAAAGAATTAGAAGCTCTAATCAAATCTGACAATTCAGACCCTGGTGCTCAAAGAGAGCTCGGTCTGGCCCTGGCTCAAGACGGCAAGCAAGAAGAAGGATTTGAAGAATTCCAGAAAGGCTTCACTCGCGAGCAAGATTTACTTGGTTACCCCTATGCTGTTAAAGGAATAGTGGAAGCGCACGCTGGTATCGTATCTAGTGCCTTGAAAGACACTGAAAAAAGGTATGCTAAAAATCCGAATGAGCTTGAAACTATGCTTACTCTGGCTCGACTCTATATCGCCAGCAACAAGTTTAGAGAAGCTCGCGAAGTGATGGAAAAGGCAATCAAGCTGAGAGAGAACGATCCTGACGTGCACGAAGTAATGTCTGAGGTTATGTGCCGGCAGAATCAATCTCAGTCAGGTTATGACGAGTTCAGAGCAGCGGCTTCGCACCTGCACTTGAAATAAACTAACAGGTTAAACGTAAAAGCAAAACAAATTAAGTACGTTCAGATGTCTCTTTTTCTAACTGAGCCAGTTGTTCATATAATGATTTTTCTTTATCGCTGATTTTGGTCGGAATAGTTATTTTGCAGCGCACCAGTTGGTCGCCTTTGTGCACATCGGCGCTTGACCCGGCCGCGGCGACTGAGGGCAGACCTTTACCCTTGAGGCGGAGCAAGCGGCCGTTCTGACTGCCCGCCGGCACTCTGATTTTTACAGGTCCTTCAATGGTCGTGACCACCGCTTCTGAGCCGATAACAGCTTGAGCCGGGGTCATCTCCAGTTCGCAAATAAGATTGTCGCCGTCAATGGTGAAATAGTTATGAGGCTTAGCTTTTACACGCAGGTAAAGATCGCCTTTCTGGGCGCCACCATTCATAGTGGCACCTTCCCCGGCAATACGCACTTTTTTGCCCGGGCGAATGCCGGCTGGAATTTTTACTTCAATGGTTTTTGGTTTGCCGCCGGGAGCGCTTACTTGCAGAGTGCGACGCGCACCCTGAGCCAATTCTTCTACTGTCAGTTCAATATCGGCTTCTTGATCGAGAGTGCGTCTTTTGCCACCACCGGCGGGGCCGGGTTGTGGCCGCCCTTGTTGACCTGCTGCCGGACCGCTGCCGGGAGCACCGCCGCCAAAAGTCTGACCGAAAAGGCTATCGAAAAACTCCGAAAAAGCACTGTTGCCTCGCAAATCACCGAAATTGCCGAACTCGAATCCGAAGCCGCCATCATTGGCACCACTTGGTTGGGGTGGTGGCCTGAAGTTATCGCCGGCTTTCCAGTCGGCTCCTAAGGTGTCATAGCGTTTGCGTTTTTCAGGGTCTTTTAAGACCTCGTACGCTTCTATTAGTTCTTTGAATTTCTCTTCGGCAGAGGGATCATTTTTGTTGGCGTCGGGATGGGTTTTGCGCGCCAATTTACGATAGGCGGCCTTGATATCAGCGGCGCTCGCTTTTCGGTCAACGCCTAAAATGTCATAGTAATCCTTGAACTTAACCAAGTGTTTTCTCTAAACCGAAATAATTGGGTAGCTTTGAAAGACTATTATAGCGATCAAGGCTGCTAAATCTCGCGACCGGTTATCGAGTGAAATTGCTTCTGAATGTTCAACTGCTCTGTGTGCGACCGTACGCACAGTGGCAGGTACTCCAATCAACGGGATGCCGCCAATCCAGGGCACAAGGCCAAGGCTGATGAACGGGCCGACATTAAAGGTCGTGCGGATAGTGTACTCGTAAATCTTGTTGTTAGGGTCGTAAACGCCGGTCTTGGGCGTATTGGGGCCATATTCAACTACCACTTTCGTGTTGACATCGGTCTCGGTAATAAAGACATTGACCCCGCAACCGTTCAGGCCTCCCACTGGAGCTAGCCGGGCAAACTGTCCCATGCCTGAAGCAGTAATGGCATTAGCTTTGGTCTGCACTTTGGTTAGAGCGTCAGGATAAGAGCCGGCATTGGCCGCGTCAACCGCGCACTGGGTGCCTAATAAGGCGACGTTGGCGTAACCCATGCCGAAACTGAGCAGGTTGATAAGCGGCAAGGCGATAATAAAGAGAAAAATGAACAGGGCCGGTACAAATTCAGCGATACCCATTGCCCGCTTCTGTCTTACGAATTGTCTGCGCCAGAGCATCGAACCCCTCCTCGCTTTAAATTGATCTTAAAGGCCCCTGTTCTCTCTACCCGAAAATCACCATTTTTAAGCAGGCTGAGCCTGGATGGCTCAACAGTCAACTGACATCACCCCTGGTGGCGTCACACGAAAATGAGATTTGCAGGTACTTTTAATCCAGGTCGATGGTCACATAAAGTGGTTTGGCTTTATTCCGGAGGGGAATAAATTAAGTGAGATCCACAAACTTCTTCTGACGGTGGTGAGTAGCCTGTGTTTATGACTTCGGCGGCTGAACGTTGGCGTTTCGGCAAGAGACGACGTGGCCAATCTCTAGTTGAGCTTTGTTGCGGCGTCATGGTTTTAGTGCCGATCGTCCTGGTGTTGTTCGATCTCACGGTGATTGTCCTTGGCGTGCAGCTTAATGACTCCACCTGTCGTGAAGCCGCTCGGGTAGCTTCTCTTGGTGACCCGACCACCTGTAATATTCGGGCTCAGGCAGTTATTAACCGCGCCAATACAAGCGGCAGCTCTATGCTCAGCAATTTCGTGCTGGTACAGTGCAACAGTACGGTTTCAGCCGGCGATATTACCGCCATGCAACCATACGGCGGACCAATCAGCGGCACCGTGTCGGTAATCACCGAAGTGGATATCAGGCCGTTTGTAGTACACATCGTCTATCAGGGCACAAGTCCTTTGAAATTCAGGTCGTCACAGTCTTATCCCTTTACTTATGTGGTGCCGAACACCGCCAGTTAGTCGACGAGCAAGAATTGAAATACAAAAAGGGCAACGCTTGAGCGCTGCCCTTTTAAATTGCTTTGTTTGTAAGTCTGAGCCTAAACTTTTACTGCTGCTGGAGCTTTAGCCAGATCTTGCAAAGCGCTGATGTCCATTCTGATGCTTGGGCCCATGGTGGTGCTCAAGTAAACAGTCTTCATGTAAGCGCCTTTGACTGATGGTGGTTTGATTTTTTGAATTTGATCAACCACTGCAGCCAGGTTTTGCAACAAGCGGCTGTCATCAAACGAAAGTTTGCCGATGGCCATTTGCACAACGCCGCCGTCTTTTTCAGCACGGAAGGAAACTTTACCGGCTTTGAGATCCTTAACAGTCTTGCCGACGTCGAAGGTCACAGTGCCGTCTTTAGGGTTAGGCATCAGCCCTTTAGGTCCCAGAATTTTACCCATTTTAGAAAGCATAGCCATGGCATCTGGAGTGGCAACAAGTTTGTCGAAATCAAGCATGCCTTCGCCAATTTGAGCAACCAGTTCGTCAGAACCGACGATATCAGCGCCGGCGTCTTTCGCTTCTTGCACTTTTTCGCCTTTGGCCACCACTGCAACGCGGACAGTTTTACCTGTTCCACCAGGCAATTGAACGGTGCTACGAATCTGCTGGTCATTCAATTTAGGATTGACGCCGAGGCGGAAGTGCACTTCAACTGTTGGATCGAACTTGACTGACTTCTCAGCTTTCAACAACTTCAGCGCTTCTTCTGCTGTGTGGGCAGTGTTGTGCTCTGTGTAGAATTTGCCTAAGGTCTCTTGTCTTTTTGTTAGCGTAGCCATTTGCAAAATATCCTTGAACTTACTTACTTAGTCGACAACTAAAATGCCCATGTTTCTCGCCGTACCGACAATCATTTTCTCGGCCGCTTCGATAGTGACAGCGTTAAGATCGGGCATTTTGATCTTGGCGATTTCGGTGACTTTTGCCTTGGTCAAGCTGCCAACTTTAGTTTTGTTGGGAGCTGCGGAGCCTTTCTCCACATTGGCTGCCTTCTTAATCAGTTCGGCAGACGGAGGTGTTTTCAAAACGAAAGTGAAAGAACGATCTTCGTAGACGGTAATTTCTACGGGGATGATTGTTCCAGCTTTGTCTTGAGTCTTAGCGTTGTATTCTTTGCAAAATTGCATGATGTTGACGCCGTGTTGACCCAGAGCTGGACCAATGGGCGGTGCTGGGTTGGCTTTTCCAGCGGTGATTTGCAATTTGATTTTTCCAACGGCCTTTTTCACGGTTTTCTCGGTCCTATTCTAATTAAGGTGGTTAGCGCCGGTCTCTGGAAGAGGCCGTTTCGATAGAAATGCGCGAAATATCGATCATATGGTAGATGGGAGCGTTAGTCCATCACATTTACACTTTTATAACCTGGTTGAACTCCAGTTCAACTGGTGTTGCCCGACCGAAGATGATGACCGAGGCCTTGATTCGCTCTCTTTCGAGGTTCACTTCTGTGACCTCTCCTGTAAAGTCTGCAAACGGTCCGCCTGTAATGCGTACGTAGTCGCCGACCTTGACGTCGATGGCGGCAGGTTTCTTGCCTTTGAGGCCAGTCATGGCCATTTGACGTCTCAAAATTTTGCGCATTTCAGCGTCTTGAACGGGAGTCGGTTTCTTTCCGGCGCCCACATATTTCGTTACACCGGGAGCTTCACGAACCACTCTCCAGGAGTCGTCGTCAAGGATCATTTCCACAAATACATAACCGGGATATTCGCGCTCACGCTTTTCGATGCGCTTGCCGTCTTTGACTTTGGTCACCATTTTTTCAGGCACGATAACGCCGAAGATGCGGTCTTGAGCGCCCATAGTGACGATGCGCTTTTCGATATGCTCCTTCACTTTGTTTTCGTGACCGGAGGCCGTCTGCACTGCGAACCAGCGTCTTTGCCCGTCTGTCTTTATGAAAGCCATTTTGCCATCCCTATTGTCAGTGGCCCACGCCGGCGCCAAGCATTTTTGCCCAGTGATCAAGTGGTCCGAAGATAAGATTGCCCAACACCCAGTCGATGCCCAGGACAACCAGAGTTATTGCCGTTACCAGGAAAAGAACACTCCTTGTCTCGCGCAAAACTTGCTTACGATCGGGCCATGTAATCTTGCGATGCTCGATGGCAACTTCTTTAAGGAATTGACCCACACCTGTTACCAGAGAGTGTTTCTTTTCTTCTTGCTTCTCAGGTTGAGTGGTAGACACGGATTGCTCCTGCGTTTTGACCGCTTGGCCCGTCGAGCTGTCCTTTTCCTTATTTGCCATCTATATCAAGCCGGCTCCGCTTTTATTGAATTCGCGCCCTGAAGGAGTCGAACCCTCAACAAAGGTTTTGGAGACCTTCGTTTTACCATTAAACTAAGGGCGCGTAGGTGGCCGATAAACGGCCGTGGTGCAGCTTGCAAAGAACGCCTGCAACAAATAAAACTAGAAATTTATTCGCCGAGCATAGTAATGCCCAAGTTTTATTTCTTAGTTTCTTTGTGTTCAACGTGCTTGCGACAGAATTTGCAATATTTTTCCAAATTCAATCTTTCCGGATCATTCTTCTTGTTTTTCATGGTTGTGTAGTTGCGTCTTTTGCAAGTTCCACAAGCAAGTGTGATGATGATGCGGTCGTCTTTCTTGGCCATGACAATACTCCAAACTTGTTTGAGAGATTTCAGTCTCTAAAACAAGACAGAAAAAAGAAGCCTCCTCGGAGGCGTCAATGGAGAGTATATCCAAGAGTTAGAAAAACTGTCAATAAAGCTAAAATAAAGGCGATGAGAAATATTGGCGATCACAGGTTTTTAATTTCGGAGTTCGCCAAGAGGCTTGGGCACTGCTTCCTAGCTGTATTGCTATTGATAAGCGTTCTTTCACTTTCGGCTTGTATCCGCCCCAGGAGCCGCTTTGAGCCCGGTGTGCTGCGCGTTAATTTGGGCACGGAACCTCCCGGTCTTGATTGGCACACCGCCACAGATTCCACATCCTTTGATGTAGTTTCCAATCTCATGGTCGGCCTCACTCAATACACCAATAAGCTCACCTGTGCTCCTTCTTGCGCCAAAAACTGGGAAGTTCTCGACGGCGGCAAGCGTTATTTATTCCATTTAAGAGACGATTTGCGCTGGACTGACGGAAAGCCGGTCACAGCCTACGATTTCGAGTACGCCTGGAAACGCCTGCTCAATCCGGTCACTGCCGCTCAGTACGCATTCTTTCTTTACGATGTTGTCGGCGCTCGCGAATACAACACCGGAAAATTGAAAAGCGCAGAAACTCTTGGCATCAAAGCCCTTGATGCCCATACTTTTGAAATACGTCTGCGCAAGCCGGCCACATACTTTATATATCTCACTGCTTTTTGCGTCAGCTTCCCAATGCGCAAAGATGTGGTGGAAAAATGGGGCGACCGCTGGACAGAACCTGAGCACTTTGTCACTAACGGCCCCTTCAAGCTGACCAAATGGCAACACGAATACAAGATGGAACTGGCCGCCAACGAGGGTTATTTTGACAGCGTCCCCCAGGTCAAATTGATAAAAATGTTCATGGTGCCCGAAGCTTCTACTGCTTTTGCTCTCTACGAAAATGACGAACTCGATTTCATCGACAACAGAAGTTTTGCCACTCCTGATGTTGAGCGCTATAGAAATTCCCCTGAGTACAAAAACTTTCCTTTGCTGCGCGCTAACTATCTCGCATTCAATGTCACTAAAAAGCCATTCACCGATGTGCGTATCAGAAAGGCTGTGGCCATGGCCATTGACCGTTCTATTTTTCCCCGCATTCTAAGACGAGGCGAACGTCCGGCCACCAGTTGGATACCGCCGGCGCTACCAGGTTATTCACCTGATTCAGGTTTGAAATTTGACCCTGTGGCAGCTCGCGCCCTGCTGGCTGAAGCTGGCTATCCCGGCGGAAAAGGCTTGCCTAAGCCGGAATTGCTTTATCCTAATCGCGATGATGTGCGCTTAACGGTTGAAGCCACGCAAGATCAATTGAAACGCAATTTAGGCATGGAAATAGAACTGGTTAACCAGGAGTGGAAAGTTTATCTGGCCACTGTGCGCAAAGACGCGCCGCCAATGTTTCGCAATTCATGGGGAGCCGATTTTCCCGATCCCGAAACCTTCATGAATTTGTTCACTAAAGATTGCGGCAATAACGACACTAAATGGTCTGATCCGCGTTACGACGCCTTAATCGAAGCCGCTCAAGGTGAGCTCAACGCAGCCAAGCGAGCCGATCTTTATCGTCAGGCCGACGTTATGCTTTGTCGCGAGGCGGTGCCGATTGTGCCGACATTTTTAGCCACGCAAAATATCATGGTCAAACCATGGGTGACGGGAATTGCGATTAATCCATTAGATTTGCAATTCTTTAAAGATGTGGTGGTTGATGACTCTCAAAACAGTCAAACCAAATACGGTGCCAGATGAAATTATGTAGAACTATAGGAAATTCATGTTTGCATTAATAGTCAAACGCATATTACTGGCCATACCGGTTTTGCTCGTCGTTGCATCCCTTACTTTCGTGCTGGTGCGCATTGTGCCTGGCGGGCCCTTCGATGCCGACAAAAATTTGCCTCCTGAAATTATCGCCAATTTGAACGCCAAATATCATTTAGACAAACCAGTACCAGAGCAATATTTGCTTTATCTCGGACGTCTGGCTCAAGGTGACCTGGGAGTTTCTTATAAGTACGTCAATCGCACGGTCAATGATATTCTTGCCGATGCTTTTCCCGTCTCGCTGCAACTGGGCACCATCAGCCTTACCCTGGCGGTGCTTATCGGAGTGCCGCTAGGAGCGATTGCCGCAGTTTGTCGCGGGCGCAAAGAAGACGTCATTGCCATGTTTCTTTCTACTCTAGGAATTTCGGTGCCCGGATTTGTCATCGGTGCCACTCTTATATTTGTCTTTGCCATTAAATTGCGAGTTTTGCCTGTGGGTCTGTGGGAATCACCCTGGCATGTGGTATTGCCGGCAGTGACTCTGGCTTTTTCACCCGCCGCCTATCTGGCCAGATTAACAAGGGCATCGGTGCTGGAAATAGTAGAGAAAGATTGGGTGCGCACGGCGCGTTCAAAAGGCCTGTCGCAGTGGAACACCGTCTTAAAGCACATTTTGCGTAACTCGCTAATTCCTGTAGTGACGGTGCTTGGGCCGCTGACGGCTATCGTTATTACAGGCTCTTTTGTGGTGGAATATATTTATGCCATACCCGGCATGGGCCGCTTCTTTATCACTGCGGTAATGAACCGTGATTACGATTTGATCTTGGGCACCACCCTGGTATTCGCTGTGCTCCTGATCATCGCCAACACCTTTGTAGATCTGGCTTACCAGTTCCTTGACCCCCGCATGCGAATAGAGGACTAGACTAATGGAATTGTGCCGATGGAAATAGTCGAAAAGGCAAAGATGCCGGTGGTGGCTCCGCTCGATCAGAGCGTGATGGCACGTATCAGGCGTATACCCACCGCTTACATCGCGTTGTGGGTGATTGCCCTCATTTGCGTGGTAGCATTGCTTTCCTTTATGGGTTTCAGTCTCTGTCAGTACTCATTCGATCAGACCTCGAGCGATTTTCTGGCCGGCCCAAGTGGTCAGCACTGGATGGGCACTGACGAGCTGGGACGCGATTTGTTTTCGCGCATAGTTTACGGTGCTAGATTATCTATCGCCATTGGTTTAACCACAGCGGCCGTGGCCTTTGTCATTGGCACCTTATATGGTGCGCTTTCCGGTTATCTCGGTGGTAAAGTCGATACCTTTATGATGCGTGGTGTAGATATCGCTTACTCACTGCCTGATTTGCTTGTGATGATCTTGATTGGCGTACTGCTTGGTCGAGGCACTATCGGCATTTTAATTGCCCTTGGCCTGGTTAGTTGGATGGGCACCGCTCGCCTGGTGCGGGCCCAATTTTTGCAACTAAAAAACGAGGAGTTTATCGAAGCTGCCCGCGCTCAGGGGCAATCTGGTTGGAACATAGTTTTCAAACACCTCTTGCCTAATGCTCTGGGGCCGATTATTGTTGCCCTGACTTTTACTGTGCCTTCGGCAATTCTCTCTGAGTCGACCTTGAGCTTTATTGGTCTTGGACTGTCACCGCCCGCTTGCAGTTGGGGCACGCTCGCTTCTGACGGCTGGCGCTCACTGCGCGCCCATCCGCACCTGATATTTTTTCCATCGCTTTTTATTTTCATCACCGTGCTTTCTTTCAATTTTCTTGGCGACGGCTTAAGAGATGCCCTCGATCCGCGCACGCGATTAGGCAAAAAATCCAGGTAATATTGGCGCAGCAATGATCTCAGGGCAAAACGGGTACATCTATTTGTATCTGGAGGACTGCTCACGCTAATGTTTTGTCCAAATGCTTTTATGATTGCGGTATTGCCATAGGTGGTTATAGCATCACTAAAAGTCCGCTTTTTGCCGATCGGTTTGAGCGTATCAAGCGCGACATTCCCCGTGAGTTGGAAGAGCTTAAGGCGGCCGTGGGCAGCGACAATGAAAAGCAATTACGAACTATCGCTCGATTGGAAAAAATCACCGCTGAGGGACTGACAATGCTCAACAGCGCAAGGGTCGCCATTGACGATAATTTTATGCAGTAGAACGATTCTATGCAGTGACTGCTCCGAGGAGTGCTTATGACCCGATTTCGGCGCCAGTCAATTAGTTAGCGGAATGTTCAGCTTAGAAAAATAATGTCGCCACTAAATGCGGTGACAATAACCAGCAATTTATTAATATTACAAGTAGTATGTTTATACGGCTTGATTTAACGTCACACGACATAAAATCTATCAATTCGTTTACCAATACTCAGACCCATAGTTGTGCTATGAATAGTTTAAATGATCTTCTTGATGCCCCAAATAGAGAAGCCTGGTTGGCAAAAACGCGCCATGCGACGCACTCAGCAATGAGTCATTGGTTTGTTTGCAATCAAGGTGTTCAGCGTAATTACTGGCCATCGGTTTATAAATCAACCCACCAGGCTGACGGCTTACGATCCCCAACCGGAGTAGTCAGCACATATTGGGATACTCTAGCCCATGCGGAAAGACAGTGGGTTGCAAATCCTGCCAAAAGCCAATTTGGAGACCAATTAAACGACTTCTGGCACGATCATTTAAGTGCCACGCCGGCGGAATCAGCAGAGAACAATGTCGTTAGCCGCACTGGCCAACGCGTTAACATTGTTGACGAGCAAGTTGTAGCCAGCGACACTCTCAAGGCCGTGAGCCACATTGAGCTGAGTCCTACCCAATCCTTGTCTCTGGTAGCCACCTCCAGTGACCAAACCGCTGGAAGATTTACGGACCGCCAACTAATTCAACGGGCTCAAATTGGTTTGAGCAGTGCAGCTTAAGGTCGCTTTGCTCTAGTTTTGGTACTAGTATTGTTTTGGGCACAACTTAAGTATCGTTTATCGGTCACGAGGATTCTATGAGCGCCTTAGTTTTACGGAAAAATGTGGGAACTGTCAGCTGCCTTGCCATAGTTGTGCTTTAATTTAAAGCAGAACTCCAAGTACGCTAGAGGCTATTATTTCCTTTCACAAATTTATGACGGGCTGGGTGAGACGGATCTAGCTTCAGAGGCAAGATTAAAAGCTGCAGCACTCGATCCTGACTCGATGTTCTAGAACTATCAATGTTTTTACGATTTCTGTAAGATTGGCCCAGGTTCTGATAAACCTGTTTTTAATGTGGCGTCAGCGGGTATGAACATCAGTGGATGGGGCTCACATCGGCCAGAAAGCGGAATTATCATGCGCTCAGTATCGCTTCTCATAATCGCACTTACAGTCACTCTCTGCGGCTCTCTTTGCGCCGGGCCAGCCATGGCCGACGAGAAAGGCTGGGTTTTAACTCAGCGCTCAGCCAATTTCGGCGACCAATATGTCTACATCAGTCCAACAGGTTTAAAGCTGGTCAGCCCCAAACAAGGGGTCAACATCGTCACCAGCGCTCCTGAATGGAACGTCGCCCTTTTCAATGACAAAACTCGCATGTACTACAGCACCAGTTTTGCCAAATGGATGCAAGAGTTAGATCGCAAGCTGGCCGGTCGAGGGCAGGACATGTCTTTGCGTAAGTGGACAAAAGGCGGGTCTCATACCGTCGCCGGTCTGCAAGCCACTCAGTATGTGATGGAAGGCGGCACTGCGCAGATGGCTGAGCATGCTGCCGGCATCAGACATGCCGACTGCTGGATTTCCAACGATATTGCCGTGCCCCCTCAAATTTCGCAGATGTTGGCTAAAGTTTACGGTTTGCCCGATACCAGAACTTTTCCTCTGAAAGTCAGCGCCGTGACTACTTCCGGTGCGCTCACATCAATGCTTGATACCTACCGCACCCAGAATTGTCCCATTCCTGTCAATTATTTTGGTCTGCCTCAAGGCTACCGTCGCGCCGACAGTGAAGCTGAAGTGATGGTCGATGACGAAACCAGACAAATCTTGAACGATCTGGCTTCCGACCAGCCCAGCCGTCAATCGCCTTCTCCTACGCAGACATACGCCCAGCCCGCGAACACATCGAGATTCGCCGGCCAATCAGTTCAACCACAACCACAACCACAACCACAGCCTGTGCCGGTGCAACAGGGCAACAATCCAGTTACTCCGCCGGTTGCAGCCACTCCTGCTGTCGTGCCTGTAGGTGACCCTTCAGCCTCAATCAACTTTGGTAATGGCTACAGTCTTGACCGCGAAAAATTGCAACGCATTAAAGAAGCGTTGATGAACCCCAACAAAAAACCCTGACCAGTTCCAGTAATAGGATGTCGCATGCGACTCAATCTTCAACTCAAGATTTCGCATAAGGGATTTATTCTCGTTCTAGTTCCGCTCGTCTTCGAACTTGTGTTTTTGATTGTTCTTTCAGTGCTGCTGCAGCAAGCAGAGGTGGAAGTGCAGAGACAGGTGCGTTCTAAGGCGATCATTTCGCAGGCCAACGCTCTATCTAAATTGTTCTACGACGCCGGTGTGGCTATGGGCGGTTATAGTATTACCAAAAGCCCACTCTTCTCAGATCGCTATGACAAGATCGTGCGCCAGATTCCTCTCGATTTAGCCGAGCTTAAAGGACTGGTTGGCGACAATGATAAACAGCAGCTGATTTTAGGACGGCTGCAGACGATTACCTCAGACGGTTTGAAAATTTTAGGCGAAGCTAAAGCGGCCATTGACGACAACCGCGTAGACGTTGCCCAATTTCGTGCCAGGCACATGTATAAACAAATCAGGCAACTGGCCGACCAATTGCAAGACGAATTAAAAGGACTGACCGAAGACGAAAGGAAAATCGAAAGCGAGAGCCCGGAACAACAGAACAGATCCAGGGCGGCGGTCAAGATGTTCCTGGTCTTCGGTGTCGTACTGAATATCGGTATAGCTTTCTTGCTCTTGTATTATTTCTTGCGCAGCATTTCTACCCGTTTAAATACAGTCACTGATAACTCATTCAGATTGGCTCGCGGTCAAAAACTGCGGCCACCACTGAGCGGCAATGACGAAATTGCGCAATTAGACGACGCCTTCCGCAGCATGGCGGAAGCACTGGCAGAAGCCAGCCGCAAAGAGCGTGCTGTAATTGAAAACGCCGCCGATGTAATTTGTTCTATTGATATGGATGGTAAATTCGTGGCCGTCAACCCAGCGTCGTACGAGAGCTGGGGCTTCTATCCTGACGAGCTGATGGGCCGCCGCTTCATTGAAGTAATTATGCCCGAAGATGTGCCCGATACAATTCGCGCTGTGCGCTCCGTCCGTGGTGCCACCAGCAAAGTCAACTTTGAAAACCGTGTTAAGAAGCGCGACGGTAGCATGGTTAACGTCTTGTGGTCGGCAGACTGGTCTGAAAAAGACCGAGCTCTGTTCTGCGTGGCCCACGATATCACGCAACGTAAATTGGTGGAAGAAGCGATTAAGGCTAACGAAGCCCGCATTCGCAACATCATCAATAACATGATGGTAGGCCTGATTATCGTCACCCGCGACGGTTTGATTGAGTCGATTAACCCTCGCACCGAATCAATGTTCTCCACCCGCAGCCATGAAATGCTGGGTCGCCACATGATGTCGCTCTTTGCCGACGCCAGGCATTTCTCAGTCAATGACCCCAGCGACCGTCAGGCCTTTATGGAAACACTGTTTACTAAAGCCTTGAACCGCATTGGTGAGTTCGACTGTTTGTCAGCCAACGGCGAAGATTTCCCAGTAGAAATATCACTGACCGAATTTGTCTCTCCTGATGGTGCCGTGCGCTTTATGGCTAACGTGCTCGATGTATCTGAGCGCAAAGAAGTAGAGCGCATGAAAAAAGAATTCGTCTCTACGGTTTCACACGAATTGCGCACACCGCTTACTTCAATTCGCGGCTCGCTTACTCTCCTGGCCGTGGGCGCCATGGGCTCACTACCTGATCAAGCGAAAAAAGTGGTAACCATTGCCGAACGCAACACTATAAGATTGATTGGTCTGATCAACGATATTCTCGATGTGGAAAAACTCGAGGCCGGCAAACTCGACATGGAGCTTGCCGACGTGGGAGTGGCCTCAATTTTCGAACGCTCAGAACAAGCGGTCAATACTTTTGCCGCCAACAATGGCGTATTGCTTGAGATGCAACCCACCGGCGAAATGGTGCATGCTGATGGTGACCGACTGGTGCAGGTACTGGTCAACTTAATTTCCAACGCCGTTAAATTCTCGCCAAAGGGCGCTGCCGTGACTGTAAGCTCCGCTGAAATACCCGGGGGCTTTATCGAAGTGCACGTCACAGATAGAGGCCGCGGTATTCCAGAGAGCTTTAAAAACCGATTGTTCCAGAGATTCCAGCAAGTGGAAGCTTCCGACGCTAAGAAGAAAGGTGGTACCGGTCTTGGTCTGGCGATTTGTAAGGGTATTGTTGAGCAGCATGGCGGCACTATTGGTGTCGAGTCTGAAGAAGGCAAAGGTTCAACTTTCTGGTTCCGCATTCCTAAAGCGCAGAATCTCCCAAAGCAGCAAGTGCAGGTTCTTGAGCCTGCCGCGCTGCAATCTCAAAGTTTCTAACAGCGTTAAATTAAAGCCAAAATGGTTTTTGCCGAGCTCTTTTGGTGAACACATTTAAGTGTGTTGTCCGGTTCAAAAAAACCTACTTAGTATCTGGGGAAATTGTTTAATGAAGGTTCTCATTATTGATGACGAAGAGGACTTTCGCACAGTAGCCAGCTCATGCCTTGGCTTGCTGGGCGGAGACGAGGTGCGCGAAGCGTGTTCAGGCAAAGAAGGCCTTGCCATGGCCAAGGAAGAAGTGCCTGATGTCATTCTTCTAGACCTCGTCATGGAAGGCATGGACGGTATGCAAACTCTGGCAAATTTGCGCGAAATTCCTGAAGCGGCCAAAGTGCCGGTAATCTTTTGCACCACCAAAGGCATGTTTCCCGAGTTCGAAGAAATGAAAAAATTGGGTGCACTGGCCGTGATTACCAAGCCCTTCGATCCGCTCAAGCTGTCGGATCAGATCAAAGATATTCTCAAAGTTGCCGGTTTTTCAGCGGCCACCGTCACCGAAGCGACAGGAAACTGAAGCAAAGAAACAGGTGAACTGAGGCATTACTGGGTATTAAGTCTGTAATGGCGAATTTGGCGTTGGCGTTTACATTTAGGAATAGAAGAAAATTTAGGAGAGACAATGAGAGTTCTCATCATTGACGATGAAGAAGATACCCGTTCGATTGCCAGTATGAGTCTGACGATACTTGGCGGACTGGAAGTTATCGAAGCGGAAAATGGACAGGACGGCGTGAATAAAGCGGCGGCAGAACAACCCGATGTGATTTTGCTCGACATGATGATGCCCATCATGGACGGTCCGAGCACTCTTGAGGCACTGCGCAGCAATGACCGCACCCGCAATATTCCAGTAATTTTTCTGACGGCAAAAGCAATGACATCAGAAATTGAAAGATTGAAACGCATGGGTGCGCGTGGCATTCTCACCAAGCCCTTTGATCCCACTGTGCTTGCTACTCAAATGAAAGCGATACTCGACACCACGTCTCAATCATAAGGATCAGAATTTTAAGAATACTGGATACAAGGGGTTAGACAAGGCATGGCTTCCTGGCAGGAAACCTTCTCCGAATTGAAGAGTCAATATGTGCAGCGCTCAACAGATAGGCTGGCACAAATCATTGAGTTGTTCACTAAATTGCTGTCTAATCCGCTCAATAAAGATCTAGCCAATCAATTAAGTCGCCATTACCATTGGCTAGCCGGCTCAGGCAGCATGTACGGTTTCCAAAGAGTATCGGCTCTTGGTGTGGAAGGCGAAAAATTGTGCGAAACAATCATGCGCCAGAACGGGCCGGCATCGCCTGCCGACCTCGAGCGCATGAAATTGCTTTTGCAAGAACTTTCAACTCAATTTACCGGCGGCGATGAAGCACCGGAAACCACTAATTTAGGCAAAGTCAGAACTGCTGCTTATTCCGGCCGGCAAGAAGTGCTGGTGATTGATGATGATCAAAAAGATCTGGAATCTTTGAAAAAGATGGTGGAAGAAAACGATTTTAGTTTTCGCAGTGCCAGATCTTTTGCCACTACTATTGGTGAACTAGAAAAACGCATGCCTGAAGGCATGATTCTTGAAATTCCATTACCTGACGGCGACGCTTATGAGCTGGTTGAGCGCATTCGCGCTATGCCCGGCGGCGACGAAATGGCCATTATCATTGTCTCTAAGCAAACCGGATTTTTAGACAAAGTCAGATCAATTCATTGTGGTGCCGACGCTCACTTTGAAAAACCGATTGATACTAAAGCGATGTTTCGTCGCTTGCGATATTTGCTCGACAAACGCTATCAAGAAACTCCGCGCATTCTATCTGTTGAAGATGATCCAGACCAAGCCGCCTTCATTCGCGCATTTCTCGAATCAGCTGGCTATCAGGTGCGCACCTGCACAGATCCTAAAAATTTCGAATCATACATGTCGGCATTCCAGCCCGATCTGGTTTTGCTTGACGTCATGTTGCCCGGCATGACCGGTTATGAATTGGCCCGCTATGTGCGTCAAGACGAAAGGCACGCCACTTTACCTATTCTCTTTTTGACAACCCAGGGGCAAATTGACGCTCGCATTGAGAGTGCCAGAGCGGGAGGCGACGATCACCTGGTCAAGCCCGTACCGCCGGCTTTGCTGCTCAGCTCAGTCTCTTCCCGCCTGGAACGCGCTCGATTTCTCAAAACTCTTTTGCATAGAGACGGCCTCACCAGTTTGCTCAACCATACTTCATTTATGGAGCAGGCTAATACAGTCATTGCTCAGAGAAAAAGACATGCTGGTTTTACAGTTTTGATGTTGCTCGATGTGGACTATTTCCGCTCTATAAATGAACGCCATGGCTATCCAGGCGGAGACAAAGTACTGGTTGCCCTTTCGCTGCTTTTGCGACGCAGGCTGAGACAGTCGGATATTATCGGACGCTATGCTGGCGATGAATTTGCCATTATTGCCGAAGGTTTAGACGAAAAAGAAGCGCTTGCCCTGTCGTCTCGTTTAATTGCCGATTTTGCTTCAATTCAACACTCTACGCTGTCGCATGCCGGATTTTATGCCACTTGCTCATCTGGAATTGCCGTGCTTGATGCTAAAACCATGTCGGTGGAGTCTTGGGTCAAATCGGCCTTTCGCGCCTTGCAAGAAGCGAAGGCGGCGGGCCGCAACTGTGCCGTCACTTTCCGCGAAGAGATGAACTCTGTTTCTAAATAAAGCCAAGAGGCTATTATTACTGTGCTAGCACTTCTTTGCGGAAGAGCTCACAGCCGAGTCCTGATTTTTCGCGGAGATTATGGAAAGCCACGACGAAAAACGCGCAGTCACCATCCTCGGAGCAGGGTCCTGGGGCCTTACTCTGGCCAATCTGTGGTGCCATAAAGGTCGCACAGTAAAAGTATTTTGCCGCCATGAAGCTAACGCTTTGAAACTATCGACCACAAGGTTGATGGAAAAGCCGCGAGCACAGCACATTGCCGAAGGCGTCGTCATTACCAGTTCGTTGGAAGAATCACTGAGCGACACGAGTCTGGTGGTTTTTGCCTGCACATCACAATCGATGCGCGAGCTGGCCGGTCGGGTAGCGCCGCTTTTAGAAAGTCGGTCGGGTCAAGCTGCGGCCCTCGCCAATTATGTGGTAGTCAGTGCTACCAAAGGTCTTGAGCTGGGCACTCAATTGCGCATGAGCGAAATTCTCGCTGCCGCTTTTGCTGCTGAGAAATCCGTCAAAGTGGCATCGCTGTCAGGCCCCAACCTGGCCGATGAAGTTTTGAGCGGATTGCCCACAGCTTCGGTGGTGGCATCCACCGACTTTGACCTGGCGCGCTCTTTGCAAAGCCAGTTGTCAGCGCCTAAATTCAGGGTTTACGCCAGCGATGATCCCATTGGTGTGGAGCTCGGCGGAACTTTGAAAAACGTTATCGCTATTGCTGCCGGCATTTGTGACGGTCTCTCCCTTGGTGTTAATGCCAAGGCTTCACTTTTGACCCGTGGACTGGCCGAAATTACTAGACTAGCTGTGCGTCTTGGCGCTAAGCCACATACTATGGCCGGACTGGCCGGCATGGGCGATCTCTTTGCTACTTGCTCCGGGCCGCTTTCACGCAATTATCGGGTTGGATACGAGATGGCTCGCGGCCAACCCCTCAGTGTCATTCTCGAAGAACTGGGTTCTGTGGCCGAAGGAGTGACAACTACCGAGGCCGTTTGTGAACTTTCTCAAAGACTGGGTCTGGAGCTGCCCATTGCCTGGCAAGTGGAGTCCACACTTAAGGGAAATTCAACACCGGCAAACGCTATCATGGCACTCTTGGGACGGCCTTTAGCCAGCGAATGATCATGTAGATATTGAATCGAATAGAACAGAGTAATAGAAAGAGGGAATGCCGGTGCCGAAGCGAGTTTTAATGCTGTCCTGGGAGTATCCACCGAGAATTATCGGCGGCTTAGCTCGGGTAGTCTGGGCCCTTTCTCGCGAACTAGTCAAGCGCGGTTGCGAAGTACATGTAGTCACAGCCGACCATCCCGGCCAACCAGAGCATGAGATCGCCGACGGCGTGCATGTGCACCGTGTCAAAACTCAAACTGATACCACTCCTGATTTTCTCACCTGGGTCAATCGCCTTAATTTTGGCCTTTTGCAATATGCCATTCAAATTCATCGCAAGACGCCTTTTGATATTATTCACGCTCACGACTGGATGGTGGCAGACGCTGCCTGGGTACTGAAGAGTGGCTTGGGTATTCCGTTTGTTGCCACCATGCACGCCACCGAGTCAGGGCGCATGCACGGTATTCACGGCGATTTGCAAAGCTATATTCACCAGATGGAATGGCGCCTCACTTTTGAAGCCTGGGAAGTGATCGTCAATTCCAATTCAATGCATGATGAGCTACAGCGCTCGTTCAAGATGCCGTCCGACAAAATCGTGATCATCCCTAATGGTACCGACCCTGAGACTTTCAATTTTCCCTTCACTAATAAGGGTATCCGCAGTAGTTACGCGCGTGATCAGGAACAAATTATTCTTTATGTCGGCCGGATGGTGCGCGAAAAAGGTGTGCAAGTGTTGCTTGACGCTGCCCCTCGTGTGCTCGCCGAGAGGCCAGGCACGCAGTTTCTAATGGTAGGCACCGGATACTACCTGGAAGACTTGAAGCGGCAGGCCTGGAGCAACGGTGTGGGCGAAAATGTACATTTCCTCGGTTACGTGGGCGACAGCGAATTGCTCGATCTCTATAAAGTTGCCGACGTAGTTTGCATCCCCAGTCTCTATGAGCCTTTTGGTATCGTTGCCTTAGAAGGTATGGCCGCTAAAGTTCCAGTGGTTACTTCCGATGTCGGCGGCCTCAAAGACTTTGTCGAAAATATGGTCACTGGTGTCACTACCTATGCCGGCGATGCCACATCTCTTGCCTGGGGCTTGCTTCAAGTATTGCGCAATCCTGAGCTGGCCCAGCGCTTGCGCGAGACCGCTTACGACAAAGTGACTCATATTTATAACTGGAAAGTAATTGCCAGCCGCACATATGAGGTCTATCAAAAAGTCCTCAATGAAGCCAACATGCAAAAAGCCAACCAGGAAGTTTCACCAGATGCGGTGGCACCTGTCGAGGTAATCGGCAAAACCATGGCTCAGGTGCCTTCGTCTAAATCGGGAAAGACTAAGAACTAGGGAGAAATGTATGAAAGCGGTAATCATGGCTGGTGGTTCCGGAACACGTCTGAGACCTCTAACTTGCAATCTGCCCAAGCCCATGGTGCCGGTAGGAAACAGGCCGATGGCCGAGCATGTGGTCAACTTGCTGAAGAAGCATAGTTTCCGCGACATCATTTTTGCCCTGCATTATCTGCCCGATGCCATTCGCGACCACTTCGGCGACGGTAGTGATTTCGGCGCTAATATCAGCTATTCCATCGAAGAGGGCAAACCGCTTGGCACTGCGGGTTGTGTCAAGATGGTGCAAGATCATCTTGATTCAACTTTTGTCGTTATCTCAGGCGATAGTTTAACCGACATGGATCTTTCAGCCGCCCTAAAATTCCACAAAGAGAAAAAGTCTAAAGCCACTCTCATTCTTAAACGCGTAGAAAACCCGCTCGATTATGGCGTCGTCATTTGCGACAACGATCAACGCATTCAGCGTTTTGTGGAAAAGCCTGGTGCCAGTGAAATCTTTTCCGATACCGTTAATACCGGCACCTACATATTAGAGCCGGAAGTTTTGCTCTACATAGTGATGGGCCGCGAACAAGATTTTTCTAACGATCTTTTCCCACTGCTCTTGCTTCGTAACGAACCGATGTACGGTTATGTCGCTGACGGCTACTGGTGCGATATCGGCAACCTGGCAGTTTATCGGCAGGCGCACAAAGATGTGCTCGATGGTCTAGTCGAAATTGAGTGCGACCTGCCCCAGATTCAGCCAGGTGTATGGGTAGGCCAGGGCACGCAAATAGATTCATCAGTTAAGCTCGAAGCACCGGTGATGATCGGCAAAAATTGTCGCATCGGCCGAGAAACCGTGATTTCTCCCCACACCACCCTTGGTGACAATGTGGTGGTGCAAGAGAAAGCCTCACTAAAACAACCGGTAGTCTGGTCAAATGTTTATGTCGGTGCAAAAGCAGAACTGCGTGCCTGCGTCGTCTGCAACAATGCCACCATTCATAGTTCCGCTTCGCTTCTGGAAGGAGCAATTATCGGGGATAATTCTTCCATTGGTCAAGAAGCCTCGGTCAATCCTGATGTGCGCATCTGGCCTGATAAAAGCGTGGATTCGGGTGCCAAAGTTTTGACCTCGCTTATCTGGGGCACGAGAGCACCGCGCACCTTGTTTGGTGCACACGGCGTGCGTGGTCTGGCCAACGTTGAAATTACGCCTGAATTTGCAGTTAACCTTGCCGCCGCATATGGTGCCACTCTTAAAGGTGGGCCGGTTCTGGTGAGTCGCGATTACTGGAAAGTCAGTCAGATGATCAGCCGTACCATCGTCTCTGGTCTTGTGTCTGTAGGCATTGAAGTGCAGAACCTGGAGTCGATGTCGCTGCCCATTTCAAGGCACTACGTAAAAACTCAAAGAGCAGCCGGCCTTGTGCACGTGCGTGTTTCACAAAGAGAAATTGAAAAAATCACCATCGAATTTTTTGACAATCAAGGGGTGGCAATCACCAAATCAATGGAACGCAAAATCGAAAGTACTTTCTTCAAAGAAGATTTTCCACGTTGCTCTCCAGCTGATGTCGGTACGATTTCATTCCCCAGTCGTGTGCGTGAGTACTATGTCGATGAGTTTCTCAACCACGTTAAAGGGCAAGTTTTCGAAGAAGACAAAGTGCCTTTTTGTATAGTACCGGGCACCAATTACACCCGCGTCACCAAGACCGGAAACCTGGCCACCCATGCTCCGAAAGCCGTGATTGACTATGCCATGGCCGAGACTGGAGTGTTGTTGCCTGACTTGTTGGGGCAACTAGGCATCGAAACAGTGGTGCTCAACTCTTCTATCCGCAATACTCCGCCCAAGCAAGAAGAGCGCATCACCATGCGCAAACAGCTAGCTGACGTAGTCAAAGCACTGAACGCCGATCTGGGCGTGCAAATTGGTCGCAACGGCGAGCAGATGACGCTGGTTGACGAAACCGGTCAAGTAATTCGCGGTGAACTTTTGCTGGCCACAGTGGCCGATATTATTCTGCGGGATAAACCCGGTCGCTCAATTGTTGTGCCGGTGAATTCGAGCTCTATAGTGGAGCGTATTGCCTCGCGTTACAACTGTAAAGTTGTGCGCTGCAAAGCTTCTGAAACCGAGATCGGCAGCACCACAGCTCGTATGGAAGATGCGGTGGTTGGCGGCAGCGCCAATGGTTGCTTTATTTTCCCTGAGTTTCAGAACGGCTATGACGCTATGTTCGCGGTAGGTCAGGTGCTTGAGCATCTAACCTACCAGGGTCGCACTCTGCATCAAGCAGTAACCGATTTACCGCCCTTGTTTTATCAGGTCGATTCGGTGCATTGTCCATGGGAGCGCAAAGGTCGCGTCATGCGCTTGCTGGTGGAAAAACATCACGATCGGCCCATGGAGCTGCTTGACGGCGTAAAAATTCAGACCAGACCAGATCACTGGATTTTGATTTTGCCTGACGCCGTGGAACCCCTTGTGCATGTGTATGCTGACGGTGCCGACCTGCAACAGACCTCAGCGGATCTCAACGAATATACGCAAATGGTGCGTTACTTGCAGAGGGCTTAGAAACCGGGCGAGACGAGCCAACCGGCACAATTAATCAAAAGTCGGTGAATTTCGAGCACTTGAGGCTTTTAAGCTACTATTGAAGAGATTTAAATTGCGCCGATCTGGGCATACCAGACTTGGCTGGCAAGGAGGCCTTGTTTGTTATGTTCGGAAAAAATGACGGTAGGCAGCAACCCAATAAGTCTGGAAAAGATCGTAAGTTTCTAGACGGTAATCCGGGTAACCCAACGCCGCAAGCTCAGCAAGCGCCTGGTCGCCAGGTCGATCGTTCGATGTTTTCCAACGGTGCCATCGCTCCTCAACCCGGTCAGCAAGCTGATTGGTCAATGGCGGTGTCCGAGCAGATTCTTGTCTATCACGAGTCTGAACCGGTTGCTCACGGTCAAGATTGGATGTCGCAACTGAAGCAAGAATCTTTGCAGTTTCTCGCTGATCAACGCGGTGTGCATTTACAAGAAGTGTATCGAGAGTCGATTTACAAGTCTGGCATCGCCATTCTAGTTGACAAGATTTATGGCCTTTTGCAGCGCTATATGTACGAATTCAACCAGGTCGCCAATGGCACCGAGTTGCATGTCACCGGCTCAATTTCAGGGGACGTGACTGAAGTCACTCGCTACAACCGTTTCAGAGAAGCGGAAGAAACCAAAACCTATTTCCGTTGCCGATTTTCCACGAAACTTTGTTCGCTTTGTGTGCGCGGCTGCGACGATATAGTTGAAGCTTTCATTGTGCCGACCAGCAAAGTCATGGCCTTGAGCCGCACTGAAAATGATTATCCGCCGCTGGCCACTATTCAAGTGCGCATCACCGAGCAAGGCATGATGTGGCGTATGCAAGACAGCAATCCGCCAGTGGAAACTCTCGATCAGCTATGTATGTGGCTATTTTCGGCTATGGTGCAAGAAACAAAGAATTATGCTCGTTTAAACGGAGACGAGGCGGCCGGGTAACGCAGTCGAGGAAGCCGCAGAGAAGGCCAGCAGGTCTTCTCTTTCACTTTGTAGGCAGCGATTTGATGACACCATCTCTGGTATTATTTTGCGGTAAAATGCCCGTCGGCATGTTTCAATACTTGTAGATTTAATTCGCATACAAGTGGTAATAACTTGATAGTAAGAGTTGTTTTTCCTGAAGTCTCTTGAAAATCTAGGAGCTAATTTTCTATGGTTGCTATCAATCCCGAGATGTTGCGGGAGCTTCTCGAAGAGTTCACCGAGAAGGAAGAAGTTACTCGCGAAGAGATGAATGCTATCAATCAGCAGATAGCCGAGTTAGAAAAACGCATCGAATCAAGCAAAACAAAGCTCGCCGGACTGAATAAAGACCGCGACAAAATCACGGCAATGAGAGAGCGCTACCTCTCTGGCAACTGGAAATTGCAGCTCAGCAACATGGCCGACAATCATGTTGCCATGGCGCAGTCAGTGCAGGCTGAAGCGCCTGCTCCGGTAGCACCGCCCACTCCAGCTGCTCCGCAAACTCCAGCAGAAGGACGAGCTGCTCGTCGTGCCGCCCGTGAAGCCGCTAATCAAGCCAATCAAACTCCAGTGCCTGCGGCAGTGCCTGAATCAGTTGAAGCTGCAACGGCTCCGGCTGTTGAAGCGCCCCAGCCAGTCGAAGCGCCGGTATTTCAAGATGTCACCAATCAGATGTCCGAGCCTGAACTTCAGTCTGATATACAAACTGCTGACTCTGCTGCTTTCGCCTTAGATTCATATGAAGAAGAGATTGGTATCGAGCATGCACCGCCTGACGATCCAATTATGAGTTCCTTCAATTCGGCTGCTGCTTCTCCCGAGATTACTGCCTCTTTCGGACAGAATCCGCCCCCTGCTCCTGCTGCCCAACCGGTCGCCGAACTAGAAAATTCTGGCTTCTCCTGGAGTTCTACTGCCATAAATGCGGTCGAAACTCCTGTCGCCGCTACTCCAGTCACGCCCGCCAACCCTTGGGGCGATCCACAACCGTCCCCCGTAGCCACTGCTCCCGTAGAACAGCGTCAAAGCCCTGCAGACATCTGGGGACATCCGGAAGCAGCTCAGGCTCAAGCTCCAGCACAGAATTCTCCAGCCCCAGCACAGCCAGCACCTGCGGCCGGTGGTTGGGGAGACTTTGGTGAAGACTGGCAGATGGCCGAAGCGCAGAGAGTCACAGGCAACAAAATTCCTACAATCGCTCAACCGGTCACCGAAACGCCGCCCGAAAATCCTGGTGGTGGTTGGGGTCAACCGGCAGGTTCGCCATGGGGTACGCCACAAGCACCGGCTGCTGATGTCGGCGGAGGCGGATGGGGCAGACCCACTGCCAGTCGGCAGAACATGCCGGCTATGACACCACCTGGTGCCTTACCCGGACCGGCCATCAACTCTAATCCATCCACTAATGCAGCTCCCCCATCTACTCCAGTTCCTGCTGCCGAACCAGGCGATGCCTGGGGTCGCAGCTCTCAATCGACTGCAGGTTGGGGCACACAAGGTAGCCCCTGGGGTGACCCAGCGGGCCAGGTGGCGCCCGCTGCGCCTGCTTCTCAGGCTCCGGCACAATTACCCGGCACCAGCTACGAACAACCACCTGAAGGTGAATCTGCACCTTCTAGTTTGGCCAGAGCAGCTGATGGTGCTTTGATTAGTCCTGTTAAAGGTCGTAGACGTTCAACCGGCGCGCCGGCAGCGTTCGATTGGGGCTCGCCAGATTCTGGCAACGCACAAGACTCTAATCAGGCGGGCGGTTCGGAAGATCCTAACGATAACAAGAAGATCGACGACGTCCTCAAGGGCCTGTTCAAATAGCACTTGAAATCAATTGACGACGGTCTATAGGCGGGTGCTGATAAGACAGCCGTCATACTGTTCGTTAAGCTGTTTGTTAACATATGCTGCGTTAATAGCGGTTTTGCCGCTGCTTTGCTCGAGTTAGGCCGAAGAAGATTGGAGACGCAATGAAACAAGTTTGTTCAATGATGGCCGGTGTGGTGATTGAAATTCTAGTCAAGCCAGGCGATCAAGTTAGCGAAGGCACTGACGTAGCCATCCTTGAATCAATGAAGATGCAGTTGCCTGTGGCTTCTTCCGAGTCGGGCAAGGTTGAGGAAATCAAAGTGACCGGCGGAGATTTTGTCAACGAAGGCGATTTGATCATCACTCTGAGCTAATCTATCTATTTATTAGTGGTTAATTATGTTCGAAGCATTGCCCACCAGCATTCAAGTCTTTGAAGTCGGCCCCCGTGACGGGTTGCAGAACGAGTCGGCTATGGTGGCCACTGCCGACAAGATCAAATTGATTCAAGCCATAGCCGAGGCTGGTCTTAAACAAATAGAAATCACATCTTTTGTTTCGCCCAAGTGGATACCACAGCTGGCCGATGGTGCGACTTTAGCTAAAGAATTGCATTTGCCGCCGGCTCTCGGTGTGCAAACTTCTGCTCTGGTGCCAAATCTAAAGGGCTATGAATCGGCTGTGCAAGCCGATCTTAAGCAAATCAATTTGTTCATGTCGGCTTCGCAGTCGCACAGCAAAAAAAATATCAACAAAACCATTGAGCAAGCACTGGCTGCCATGGCCGAAGTTGCCACCGTAGCAAAGGCCGATGGCAAGCGCGTGCGTTGTTATCTATCTACGGTTTTTGCTTGTCCTTACGAAGGAAAAATTGCAGCAGATTCGGTTTCTGCCATAGTAGAAAAACTGCTGGCTATGGATATTGACGAGATCTCTCTGGGCGACACAATTGGCGCGGCCACGCCAAAAGAAGTTTTTCAGATGGTGAAAAGCCTGGCCAAAGATGTTTCGCTCTCGGCGCTGGCTCTGCATTTTCACGATACGCGCGGTACGGCTCTGGCAAATGTGGTGGCAGGGTTGGAGGCCGGCGTGACAATTTTCGACAGTAGTTTAGGTGGCTTGGGTGGCTGTCCTTACGCACCTGGTGCTTCGGGAAATTTGGCCACTGAAGATCTGGTTTTCATGCTGCACGGCATGGGCATAAAAACCGGCATAGATCTAGAAAAACTTGTTGATGCTGGGCTTCTAGCGCAAAAAATCTTGGGTAAAAAACTTCCGGGTCGCTATTTGATGGCACGGTTGGCTGAGCGCGAACAGTCCATGAAAGCAACTGCTTGAGGTGCGAATTGACAGTAGAGAATTTAATTGGGGAAAGTTCCACCATGGCCGATGAAGTGCTCACTATAGAAAAAGAGGGCTCCATTGCCTGGCTCAAGCTCAATCGTCCTAAAGTGATGAATTGTCTTAATCGTCCATTATTGAATGCACTTCTAGCGGCCTGCAGGGAACTTGCTAACGATCGGCAAGTGCGGGTAGTGGCTATTATCGGCGCAGGTACTAAAGCCTTTTGCGCCGGCGCCGATCTGGCTGAACGCAAGGGTATGACCCAGGGTGACACTCTTGATTATCTCGCCTTAATTCAGCGCACCATGCGCGCCATTGAAACTTTGCCACAAGTTGTGATTGCCGCTATCAACGGCTCGGCCTGGGGCGGCGGGTTTGAACTGGCCCTGGCATGCGACCTTAGAGTAATGCTCGACAGCGCCCAGATGCGATTGACAGAAGTTAAGCTTGGTATCATCCCTGGTGCCGGTGGCACGCAGCGCTTGCCGCGTTTAATTGGCAAGTCGAGAGCTAAAGAATTGATTTTAACGTCTGCACCGGTAACTGCCGAAAATGGCATTGCCATTGGCTTGATTCACCGGGTAGTAAAGCTGGAAGCAGATTATATGAATAGTGCTGCCGGCAAAGTAGTCGCTGATGGCGGTTACATTGAGCCTTTGATGGCGGCGGTGCGCAACTGGGCGGCTGAAATTGCCACAGCAGCGCCTCTGTCACTGAGGCAAGCAAAAATTGCTATTGATCAAGGTTACGACCGCGATCTGGACGCGGGCCTGGCCCTGGAAACTCGTGCCTATCTGGAACTGGTTAATACTAAAGATCGCCTGGAAGGGCTGGCGGCGTTTGCGGAAAAACGTTCACCAGTTTTCCTCGGAGAGTGATGGCAGAAGTGACTAATCGATTTTCAAAACAAGCCCAAGATTTAGAATCAATCTGGCAAAAAACAATTTCAAACAAAAACGATTTCCCCAGTTTTTCTGGATACCAAGAAAAGATGAACGGCAACGGTAACAAACAGAATCAAATTATCGAAACTCCTACGAGAGAAACGTTACCATTGCCGGTTTCTGCTTTAATTCTATGTGGCGGAAAATCTCAGCGCATGGGCAGGCCTAAAGCCTTTTTGCCTTATGGCGGCACCACCATGATCAATCATATTTTGGGAGTGGTCAAAGATCTCTTCGCTGAAACTTTTTTGATTGCCAATGAACCAGAAGCTTTTGAAGACTTCGAAGTAGATGTCGTCAAAGACATTCTTCCTTATCGCGGTCCTTTAGGAGGCATTCTTTCTGGACTGCTGGTGGCTCAGCACCCTCACGCATTTGTCATTGCTTGCGATATGCCTCTGGTAGAGCCAAAGCTCATCCGCCAGCTGGTGGGCCAGCGCCACAACCATGACGTTGTCGTAGCCTCCCACGAAGATGGCATAGAACCATTGCTGGGAGTGTATTCCAAAAATTGCATCAAGCCTCTGGAAGAATCGCTTTTCAATGGTGATCTCTCTTTGAAAGAATTCCTTTCAGGTCTTAATTCCTCTACCTTTGAAATTGATGAAGTCAAAGAAGATTGCGGTTTGCCTGCGTACTTTAACGTCAACACACCTCAAGACTACAGCCGCCTCGTAACCCGGGGTGCGATTCAGATATTTCCCAATAAGCGCAGTTAACCGCTGACGTCTGGAGCCCAGTTTATTTCAGCCACTGCCAACAATTGCGCCCATTCACCCGCCCGTCTCTGGTTGGTGTTTAAAACCGTTTACTGGAAAGATCTGTTGCATTCTTTTCGAGATAAAGACGTCTTTATTTATACTTTTGTCGTGCCCACCTTGCTCTACCCGGTTCTGCTGCTGGGCTCGGCCGAAATTATGATGCTCAAAGCCGATGCCGATAAAGACAAAACCATCAAATATGCGGTCACGGCTAGCAATGATCCTGGAATTAATCGCATTGACGAAATTTTGCAAAGACGCAAACACTTTGTCAAAGTGAATAGTACTAATGCTGCCGCTGATCTTGATTCTGGAAAAATCGACGGCGTGCTCGCTCGCCATCAAGGCGAATATAGTTATGTCGAACTCAAAGTCAGCAAGCTGGCAAAAATGGCCTCACTCGATGATGAAG
The DNA here is from genome assembly GCA_021772135.1 of Candidatus Obscuribacter sp. GTDB lineage: Bacteria > Cyanobacteriota > Vampirovibrionia > Obscuribacterales > Obscuribacteraceae. Next base: position 1,050 of record JADYXQ010000037.1, on the reverse strand, counting down.
TCAACACCGAAACCAATCGAGCTTACAGTGAAGAGTTGTCTAAGACTCTTGCTGCAAATGGTTTTGCCGCTGAGAACCTGCAGGGCTTTTCAGTGGAGTCGCGTAATCTGGCCATGGGCAAGGGCGCTAGAATTGTTACTGGTACTAGATCTGGTGCTTATTCTGGAGCCGGGCCAACACGTAAAAGCAATAAGAATCTGGAGAATATTTCAGCTACTTTTGTTCTGCTAATCTTCAGTCTGTTAATGCTCGGCCTCGGTGCCGCCTATCCGGCCATCGCCGTCACCGCTGAAGAATTTGAGCGCAACACCATTGAGACTTCTTGCCTTTTGCCTGTACCAAGAGCAATACTGATGCTCGGTAAATTATTTTCGGTCTCCACCTTTGCCTTGCTTTCCGGGGTAATCAATTTTGTCAGCCTCTATGCCGTGGCGCAAATGGTGCTTTCGCAGACAAAATTATTTGCCGCCATGGGCAGCGATCCGCTGCAGATCAATTTAAATGCGCCGCAAATTGGTGGCCTGATTTCAAGTTATGTTCTGGTTAGCATTCTAATTTCTTCTCTGCTCATTCTGGCTACAAGTTTCTGCCGCACTGTGCGCTCGGCTCAGCAGTGGACCACTTTTCCGCTCTTTATTATTTTGATTCTTCCTCCCTGCGCTCTGTCGCCTTCACTTGAACTGAATGGCTACACCATGTGGATTCCACTGATAAATTGTTCGCTCATGCTCAAAGCCATTTTCAACGGCACCGTGTTCAGCACCAATTTTATAGTAGTTTTATTAGTGACTGCCTTGACCAGCTTTGCGGCACTCTGGTTGGCGCGACTTTTTCTGTTTGAACAAATCGATCCTGGTGTTTATTTCGCCAGACATTTTGATTGGCTGGGTAAATCACTGAACAAATCTGAGATTGAAAGACAATGAAACTTGAGGTCAGTCAACTGAGCAAACGTTTTTACGACCCCAGCCGGGGAGAATTTTTTGCCTGCAATGATGTCTCTTTTTCAGTGGCGCCAGGTGAAATATTTGGTTTGCTGGGCCCCAACGG